>NZ_LUKF01000012.1:193554-288123 GCF_001592755.1 Bdellovibrio bacteriovorus
ATCTCTGATCAGCTTCGCTTACGCATTTATCAATGCTCATACTTTCATAAATTAAAAAGGGCCCTGGTGGGCCCTTTTGTTTTTGCAGAATCTAGAAGTAAATCTTCAAACCTGACCTAATCCCTTGACGATCGGTGACTGTGTCATCCGTCGCCGCAGGGATCTTTGTTTTCTGGTTCTCCTTATACCAGGCACCGAATATGCGCACGGCTTTAAAGTCTATAAAAAGCCCGGCCTCGGTGTAACTTCCTTCCACATCTCCTAATTCATCCGTGGAAGTGGGAAGGAAATAACGATATTTCCCATCTAATCCGAAGTACTTGGTTAAATAAACTTGAAGGGACGCTTGACCAAACTGCTGTGAAAGTCGCGCATCGCTGCTTTCACGCGTTCGTTGACCATAGTGAATGGTGAATGACGTATTTTGAATCGAGTTTCCTAAAAGACGAATGTTCAGCATTCCGGCTAGATCGTTGAAACTCTCTTCGGTGTTGTTTTCGTATTCGGCGGTGAGCCCTACGAATTGCGCGTAGGCCGAAGCTTCTCCGGCGAAGCTTGTGTACGAGTTTTCCACGCCCGAATCTTGAACTTCGGTTTTGAACGAGTTGTAGGAGCCTCCGATCATGAACTCAAAAGGTGAGGGAGAGTTCATGGATAGCCACATATCCATCATGCGATTGCGATTCTTCATTTCCAGCCACTCCGTCAGGGACCAGCGGCTTTTTTCGCGATTGGCAGCCCGTTGAGTGAAGTCGATACCACTTCCCCAGCGAGATCTGGATTGTGCCTCGGAGATGCCTGAAAAGGCCATAATGCAGAGTAGAAGCAGAGATGAAAATCTAGACATACCCCCATTTTCCCGCTTTTATAGGGCTACGTCTAAATATTCCCACGTTGATACAGTTTTAACGTCTCAGAAAAGGATACGTTGTGGTTCATGATTTCGACCCGTTCGCACTAAGAATTTCCGGAGATTTTGGCATTCGTTGGTACGGACTTTCTTACATGATGGGATTCATTTGTGCTTACTTGCTGATTCGTTGGTTGGCGCAAAGACAGCGTTCAGGCTTGGCTCCGAACATGGTGGGCGATTTTATCACGTACGCCGCGATCGGAACTTTGGTGGGCGGTCGTTTGGGTTATGTGTTTTTCTATGGCATTGATCTTCTTTGGAAGTTCAAACCGGAATTCCCATTCTGGGGAGTTCTAGCCGTGAACGAAGGCGGGATGGCGAGCCACGGTGGTATCATCGGTATCGTGATCGCGTGTATGTTGTATGCCAGAAAGTATGGCGTAAACACTCTTTATCTTTTTGACCTTGTCGCGGTGACGGGTCCTTTGGGTGTGTTCTTCGGGCGCATCGCAAATTTCATCAACGGAGAGTTGGTGGGACGGGAGTGTGATCCTTCTTATCCATTTGCTGTGAAATTTCCTCAAGATATTTACACATGGCCAAATCAAAACTTCGCGAAGTTGGGCGATTTGACTCCGGTGATGGAAAAAGTCGGTGTGGCTCGTGAGCAATGGTTAGAACTTGTTGATAAATATCGTTTCGATGGTTCAGCTCGTGAACAAGTTTATTCTTTGATGACGAAAGCCATCGATGCGATTCAAAACGGCAACGAAGCCGCAAAAGAGGCGATTGCGCCTTTGTTGACACCTCGTTATCCGTCGCAGTTGTTTGCGGCTTTTGGCGAAGGCTTGTTGTTATTCCTTTTGCTTTTCTTCCTTTGGAGAAGACCTCGCAAACCAGGCTTCATCGCGGCGTGCTTCATCATCTTCTATGCGATCGTTCGTATTGCTGATGAACAGTTCCGTATGCCCGATGCGCACATCGGCTTCCAATGGATGGGCCTGACTCGCGGTCAGCTTCTAAGTATTGGTATGTTGATCTTAGGATTTGTCATGATGTTCGTATGGACTCGCGCAAGTTCATTGCAGATTCCAGGTTGGGGACGCGGGCAATCGATCAAGTTGAATCGTAAGTAGGATTTTTTTGAAAGATAAATTCTGAATATAAAAGCCGCTGTAAAAAGCGGCTTTTTGTTTTTGAGTTATCGTATCATCGCGTCTTGCAGGGACAAATTCACTTCCTCGGTGGAAGTAAATCTGGTGGTCGGCGTTCGATGATCTCCTAGGGGTACCGGCTTACGAACCACATATTCTTGTCTTGAATTCTACATTAGCAGTTTCACTGCCATCGTGGCAGTAAGCAGCCGTGTCATGTTTCAGCGGTGGGCGCATTCTACCGCTACGGTGGCGGTAAGCGTGTGCGTTATGAGTTCTGAATGAAAAGCAACATAGATGAGCTTGCTAATAGTATTGACGTAATTATCAACGAACTAACGAATGATGAATGAACTTCAATATTAGCTAGATGCTCAAGCGAGAAAGGCCGAAAGAAATTTGTCCTTCAGACTAGAATCTTACCGCCATTATGGCAGTAAGAATTTCTGTTGGAGGAACATAAAAAAACTCCCCAAGGAATCCCTGGGGAGTTCTGTTGTTATCGCCACAAAGCAACGATGGTGCCTGATTTTGCGGATTGATTTCCTGCGGTGTCGACGGCTGTGAACTGATAGTTGTAGTACACATTCTTTTTGATGTTGCTGTCGCCGTAGCTCAGTGAAGTCGTTTCAGCGATTTTCACTCCGTTACGATAGATGAAGTATTTTGCTACCTTCACGTTGTCTGTCGAAGCAGCCCAACCCAAGTTGAATCTTGCGGTTCTGTTGCGGTTGAAAGTCGTCAGTGACAGTGTCAATCCCGTCGGAACCGATGGCGCAATCGTATCAACTACCGGTGTGGGAGTCGGCGTGGGAGTTGGTGTTGGAGTCGGAGTCGGAGTCGGGGCTGGAGCTGTGCCTGCAACCAAAGTATTTGTTGTCGCATCCACCGTCATCGGCACATTGCCTGCCGACAACAAAGTATTTCCGACACTTGGATTTACGATATTAAATGCCGACGTCGTCAATGCACTTCCTGCCGTAGAATCTTTCATCGTCAGATAAAACTTCTGCGTATTGATGTCGGATGCCGCCAAAGAAGAAATATCAAAGTAGAAGCTTCCCAGTTTTTCCGTCGTTGTTCCGTCAAACGCATAGTTGCCACCGCGATTCGCGAATGCAAATGGAGACCACGTTGCCGAAGGACTGCTCGATGTATTAGCCGAAGATCCGAACTGCAAAGACATCTGCGCGCGCATTGCGTGTGACATCTTAACTTCCGCTAACAATCTAGGTGTGTAGGTCGTGTACGTTGAATAAAATACGATACCACTTTGCGTAAGCTGAATTCTTCCTGCGGGAGCAAAGTTAGGAACCGTCGAAGTAGCGCGGAAGGCGTCGTAAGAAGCCCACGCATAACCTTGGTTCTTCCATGAAGCACCGAAAGAGTTCGCGATCTTAAATGCACCGACTTCAGAAGCTTCAACCGCGCCGTTGCCATTGATGTCCGTCCAAATCATATCATCGTAGCCCACGATCACCATCGCGTGACCCGAAACTGTTCCGTTGATGTGTGTGGCAATAGCTTGGCCTACAAACGGATTGGAAGCCGCTTGGGGGTTGGCTTGCACCGTACGATAAACCCAACTGTTGATATAAGTACCGAACGACACAACGTGACCGTTGGCTAAGATTTGTTTTACGTTCGCCATGTCCGCATCAGTGTTGATACGAGAATAGCTGAAAGCCTTCATGCGAGAATTGATCGCGCGCTTCCAATGCTCTGAATTCATATCCCAAGAACGATAGTCGCTATCGTAAGGGAAATCGGCCAACGTCGCCGCTCCGTGCTTTTCCATCACGGCGAAAGCATCAGACAAGGAAGAACCATTGTCGACACCGCCGTTGATCATATTGTAAGTCCATTTCGGAGAATAAATGCGAGTGGCTGAAGTTTTGTTATTACAACCCAATGTCAAACAGACTTCGTGACTCATCAGATAGTAAGTCGTAGCAAAAGCTACGCAAGAGCCCAAGGCCCCTTGGCTGACAATAGGCGGGAACGACGGCAATGCGGAGTTATCAACTTGCGCCGGAGCTGCGCCCAGAGTAGCAGTGGCAGCGGTCTCTGCAGACTGAGAAGAGGACGCCTTAAGAGTGTCTTCGATTTCCACTTCCGGCTGTGTCGTATCGACTTGCACCGGAGCTTGTCCACGACGAGTTCTTTCTTTATTAATACGCTCTAAGCCCATTCGATTGGGGCGAACTTTTTTAATTTTATGGCGTTTGAGTTTTTGATGCTCTTCTTGAGTCATCTCTTTAAGGCCGGGCTTGAAGCCGGAATTGTTAGCTAGAACGGTGGACGGAGAAACGTGCAGACTTAAAGTCAGCGCAATCATTCCGCCGACAGGTTTCAAAAAGTTTTTCATTTCTTTTTCTCCAGAGGTTTTAGTTCCGCATCTGCCGGTAAGTCCTGCAGTGCGACTTCGTCACAATGTTAAGTAGCAAAGCTCTAAAATCCCTAAAGAAATGATCAGCAGAAATGCGAATGCGAGGTTATAAACTCGAGATTTGTCGATAATATTGGCGAGAAATAAAAAAGAAAACGGCGATAGGAAAACCCATCGCCGTTTGAATATAAGTCTTTAGTCGAAGTCTTTTACAGGACCTCTATTTGAAATCGAAAGTGGAAAGTTCCGCGCGGGAAATTTCTTTTTGTTCTCCCGTGCCGAAGTTTTTCACGGTGACTGTTTTGTTAGTCACTTCGTTGCCACCCAAAATCAAAGCATAGTGGGCTCCGATCTTATTGGCTTTTTGCATTTTCTTCTGCATTTTTCCCGAAAGAAAGTTTTCCGTCTTAAAGCCGCGCGAACGAATTTCATGCGCCACTTTGACGCTTTCTTCTTCACCTGGGTCGTCAGCTCCAACAACCGCGATGACAATTTCTTTTTTTACTGCCAATTCTTTCGGAGTCAGATCAGCCAAGCGATCAATGCCTGCGGCCCAGCCTACGCCCGGTGTTTTCGGTCCGCCCATAGTTTCAATCAAACCATCATAACGTCCGCCGGCTAAGACCGTGCCTTGGGCGCCTAGCTTCGTCGTGGTGAATTCAAAAACAGTGTGACAGTAGTAATCAAGGCCGCGCACTAAGTGAGAATTCACATTGTATGGGATTCCCAATTTCTCGATGCCTGCCAAAACTTTTTTAAAGAAAGTTTGCGACGTTTCGTTCAAGTACTGCTCAAGCTTTGGTGCGTTGGCATTTAGTTTTTTATCGCCTTCGTCTTTAGAATCTAAAATACGCAAAGGATTTTTTTCTAGGCGCATTTTGCTGTCTGCGGAAAGCTGATCTTGGTGCTGAGTGAAATATTTCACCAAAGCGTCGCGATAAGCCGCACGGCTTTCGCTGTCACCCAAGGTGTTGATTTCTAAAGTACACTCCGCAGAAATGCCGATCTTCTTTAAAATATCCCACGCCATCGCGATGCATTCCACGTCTGCTAGAGGGCTGTCATAACCTAAACACTCTGCGCCCAATTGGTAAAATTGGCGATAACGTCCTTTTTGTGGTCGCTCATATCGGAACATGGGGCCAGAGTAATAAAACTTCAAAGGAAGGTTTTGCATCATGCCCTCAGAGATGAAAGCGCGCGCAACGCCGGCAGTCCCCTCAGGTCTTAATGTGAGACTTTCTCCTCCGCGATCTGTAAAGTCGTAAGTCTCTTTATTCACAACATCAGAAGTTTCACCGAGCGTGCGATGAAAAACGTCAGAAAATTCGAAAATAGGGGTTTCGATTTCTCCGTAACCGTACAAAAGAGCCTTTTCATAGGCTGATTCTTCGACAAAACGGAAAAGAAGACTGTCCTCGGGAAGCAGATCGCGGGTGCCACGAACTCTCTGAATTTTGTTGCTCATATTACGTCCTCAATACTAACAGGGAAATTAGGTTATATCAGAGGCTCGGGCAGTGCGCAAAGCTATTGCATTTAAGTGGGTCCGCGTTTTTAATAGAAATGACATGGAATCAGCACAGAAAATGAAAAAGTGGGTTATTGCAGGAGTCGCCGTTCTGGTCGTCGTTATCGGCGCGGTGGTCTATCAATCAATGTTCAGTAGAGGTGCCGCTTTAACAGGAGTTGAAGTGGACTGGCGTCTGTTGGGCGAGATGGACTACATTACGGGGAAATCCTCTTCGGAACTCCAAGCCTTAAGTGGCAAGGGCGTGAAGATTCCAGGTTTCATGGTCCCTCTTGAAGACGACCAAAGAGACGTGGTGGAGTTTTTATTGGTGCCAAGCCCTCAGGCCTGCATCCATGTTCCACCGCCGCCACCGAATCAAATGGTTTACGTGAAAATGAAAAAAGGAACCGAAGTAGCGGTAGGCCCCATCTGGGTTTACGGCACTTTGAATCTCGTAACGAAAAAATCCATGTACGGAGATGCATCGTTTGAGCTCGTAGGTGAAGCTGTAGAGCCGTACAAATAACTTTGTGAGGAGGTCTCTATGATGAAGGTTCTTCTATTATCAGCCATGGTATTTGCGGCGCGTGAACACGGTTCCCATGTTTACGGTGCTGGAAAGGTGAGTCTGGCTTTTGACGGCAAGAGCGGAAAAATCCAGATGGAAGTTCCCGCAGAAGCCATTCTTGGTTTCGAGCATCAGGCAAAATCAAAACAAGATAAGCAAAAGAAAGACAAAGCTTTAACTAAGCTTGAAGAAAAAATCTCTGAGATGATCGTTCTGGATCCTTCTTTGAAGTGCGAAATCAAAAAAGACATCTTTGAAGTCAACCAAGAGGATTCGCATGCGGACATTGAAGCTGAATTCAATGTAACTTGCGCCGCGCCTGTCGCAGGTAGCACAATCAGCTTCAACTTCACGAAACACTTTTCTCGCTTAAAGAAAGTCCAAGTGGATGTTCTTGCCGACGGCGTGCAAAAGTCCACGCAAGTGTTGAAGAACGGAGACAGCGTTGAGCTCAAGTAACATCCTGATTGAAGTACGTGATCTGCAGTACACTTACCCCGGCGCAACTCAACCCACTTTGAAAATCCCTGAATTTTCGGTGTTGCGCGGGGAAGAGCTCTTTCTTTATGGTCCGAGTGGCACAGGTAAAACAACATTGCTTGAGATGTTTTCGGGTGTTTTGAAGCCGACTCAAGGCAGCCTTAAAATTTTAGGTTTTGATTTCGTGAAAATGAGTGACGCCGATCGCGATGCCTTTCGTGCGGAGCACATGGGATACGTGTTTCAAAACTTCAATTTGATTCCTTATCTAAGTGTACAGGAAAATATCGAATTGCCTTTGCATTTGAGTCCCGCACGCAAAGCTCGTTTGGGCAGTGTGGATACCGAAATGGTGATTCGTGCTCTGTGCGGAAATTTGGGTATTGGTGATCTTCTAGGTAAAAAAGTCGCAGAGTTGAGTGTCGGGCAACAACAGCGTGTGGCCGTAGCACGGGCCCTTTTAGGAAAGCCTGATCTGATTCTGGCCGACGAACCGACATCGGCATTAGATACCGATCATCGTGAAAAATTCTTAAAGCTGATGTTTGAATTAGCAGACCTATACGGTACGACGGTTGTCTTTGTTTCTCATGATCGCAGCATGGAAAAACTTTTTAGTCGCAGCATCTCGTTAGACTCCATCAATAGGGTTGGATAATGGTCTTTCTTAAACTTGCTATCAAATCTTTGAAGAACCGCGCTTTTGCTACAACATTGACGGTGCTTTCTATCGCCCTGAGCGTGACACTTTTGTTGTCCGTCGAAAGAGCTAAAAGAGCCGCTGAAGAAGGCTTCACGCAAACCATCAGCAAAACGGATCTGATAGTCGGAGCGCGCAGCGGTTCCTTACAATTGATCTTATACACAGTGTTCAACATGGGAAATGCCACTCACAATATTTCCTATGAGAGCTACCAGGACATCAAAAAGAACCCGGCCATTGAATGGACGATCCCTTATTCTTTGGGGGACGGTCACCGTGGATTCCGTGTCGTCGGCACGAATGAAGACTTCTTTAAACACTATCGCTTCCGTGGCAGTGAAAAGGTTGAGTTAAGCCAGGGGCAAGTGTTCAAAGATTTGTGGGACGTGGTTGTCGGTGCGGAAGTGGCCCACAAATTAAAGTACCGCCTCGGGGATCGCATCGTTGTTGCTCACGGAGTGACAAAAGGGGAGGGCATTCAAAATCACGCTGACAAACCTTTTGTTGTTACGGGTATCCTGGAAGCCACAGGAACTCCATTAGACCGCGCGGTTTATATGTCCTTAGAAGGTATGGAAGCATTGCACGTGGACTGGGCAGACGGTGCGGCTCCCACGGCAGAAAAGGCTATTCCTCGTGAACAGCTTTCTCGCGCAGGAATGAAAATTCACACGATCACAGCTTTTTTTGTGGGTGCGAAATCGCGCATTGAAACTTTAAAACTTCAGCGCGACATCAATACGTATAAAGAAGAGCCGTTACTAGCGATCATTCCCGGTGTTGCGTTGAGCGAGCTTTGGAATGGCCTGTCTTATGTGGAAGGCGTACTAAGAATCATCTCATGGATGGTGGTTTTAGTCGGACTGGTTTCGATGTTGATCGCCTTAACGACAACTTTGAATGAACGTCGTCGTGAGATGGCAATCCTCAGAGCGGTGGGCGCAAAGTCGTCGCAGATCGTGGGCCTTTTGGTGTTTGAATCCGCATTACTGACGGTTGTGGGTATTGCATTAGGAACTCTTTTATCATGGACGCTGATCGCCATTCTTCGTCCGTGGATCGCAAGTGAGTTCGGCCTTTATCTTGTCGGCCCGTGGGTCACAAAAATCGAGCTTCTGTATATTGGCATCACCTTCATTGGTGGCACGCTGATGGGACTGATCCCGGCATTGCGAGCACAGAACTTAGCCTTGAAAGATGGATTGAGCGTAAAGCTTTAAAAAGAAAAACCCCGGTGAACCCGGGGTTTTTCTTTTTAACATTCTTTTTATGCTGCTTTAACTTTCACTTTATCCGCCGCTTCGGCCTCGTAATCAGAGTAAGGTGTTTTTACTTCCACCATACTGCCGTCTTCGGCGCGATAGCCGCGAACTTTGAACATTTTCAACGCTTCGGAACGGCCTTTCACTTCGGCCGCACCCGCAAGCTCCGTTTTGAAATCTTCACCGATTTTTTCAATGACTGTATCTGAAATCAGAAGGTCGGCACCGAAAGCTTTTGTAGAAGCCTCGATACGGGAAGCGGTATTCACCGTATTACCGATAACTGTGTACTCCATACGCTCGTCAGAACCAATGGTGCCAGAGATCGCAAGACCCGCATGCAGACCCATCCCGATATTGATCGGAGGCTGACCGCGACCCACGCGTGTTTCATTTAAAGTTTCAAGAGCACGGCGCATTTCAAGACAGGCGCGAACCGCATTGTGCGCATCGCGATCTGAAGTCTTCGGAGCACCCCACACAGCCATGATCGCATCGCCGATGAATTTATCGACGACACCACCGTGTGAGTTGATGATTTTAACCATCACGCCAAAGTATTCATTCAGCATTTCAACGACTTCTTCCGGAGAACGCTTTTCTGAAAACGCCGTAAAACCACGGATGTCCGAGAAGAAGACGACAACCTCTTTGGATTGACCGCCGACACCGATATCTTTACCAATCAAGTCTTCCGCAACAGAAGAGCCATGGAACTTCGAGAAAAGGCTTTTCACCTTGTCACGTTCCTTAAGACCTTCTGTCATGTGATCAAACGCTTCGGCCAAGTCACCCACTTCGTCGTGAGATTTAACTTGCGCACGGGCTTTTACGTCAAAGTTACCGCGAGAAACCAAGTTGATCATATCCGCCAATTTTTCAATCGGGGAGGTGAGAGTCATAGAGAACAAGAAAATAAAGAAGATCGCCATAGAGATCGCGGACCCCGCCACGAAGATCGCTCGGCGGCGGACTTCGCGCGACACTTCAAGAATTGTTTCTTCTGAAGTTTGCGAAATCACGGTGGCGCCAAAAGATGTTTTCACTGAAGCGCCGAAATAGTTTTTCTCAAAGTCCGGATCAACGAACTTCGTTTGGTATTGCGGAGACTTTTGCGTCAATGCCTTTTTTACGAAAGGGTTGTTGCTGACATTCAAACGCGCCATGGCTTTTTGTTCATCTTTATGAGCTAACAATTCTCCATAACGGTCTACCAAGTACTGAGTTCTTTCGGAAGGATCCGTAAAAGGTTTTTCTAACGGCGCCAACGTCACATCTGCTAAAGCGACATGCGTGATTTTGCCTTGAGCATCACGAACCAATGGAATGCCAATCGTGATCATTGCGGGTGCTTTAGGATAAGATGCATTTTTAAGTTCAATATTTCCCTGAGCCACATTGCGGATAGGGAATTTCTGCCAAGAACGAACATTGATGATGTAGTTCCCCGTCAGGTTGTAAGGGCGAAGAAGGTCCTCTTTCACTTTGCGCGCGACTGTATGGACGGTTGTTCCTTCTAATTTTAAAATTTCTAACGAAACGAAGTTTTTGTCTTTTGTGAAGTTGAAATCGAAGTCGTCACTTGCAGCGACATGATCAGTTGTATCTTTCATTAAAACAGACGCCGTCACACGGGTTTTATCAACCAGTGAGCCCACGATATTTTCCACTTCCTTGGCTTTAGCCGCCGCCGACTCCAAATTCGCGATATCGACTTGTTCAGAAGCTTTCTTTTCGAAATAGTCTGAAGAGATCCACGTGATTGTTCCTGTCGCTGCCACCAGGATCAGGATTGTCACCGTAATGAGTTTTGTCGAAATAGGTATTCTCATATCATCTCCAAGAGCTTAGAAAGCCCACTCCGCGAAAATATTTAAGTAGTTCCCGACGATCGTGGATTCATTCGTATCTCCGTCCACGGCAAAGTTATCTGATGCCGGGACTGCTTTATAAGACATTTTATCTTCACGACGAGCATAACCCACAAGACCCGTGAATGTCGGAGTGAAGCGATAGCTTCCCAGGAAACCATACTGTGTCGACATGGACGGTGTCAGGGGAGCCCCATTCGGTGTGCTGATTTTCAAAAGTGACATGTACATATGAGCATTCACTTGAATGCCTAATTTCGGTGTCAAAGAAAACCAATATTCCGCACCAAAATGCGGACCTGCCGAAGTGATTTTTAAATCTTCTGAGCTGCCAGAGAAAGGGTCACCCACAGTTTCTGGAAGTTCTTTATAGTAAGGACCGACTTGGAAGCGCAACTCTCCGCGGTCACCTAAAGTCTTGCGGTAAACAGCGTTGGCTTCGGCTGAAGCGAAAGTCTGAGTCTTGCCATTAAAAGTAAAACCACTCATGTCGACAATCCCTAAGAATCCCCAAGGAGTTCTGTCGCCGAACCAGCCTAAGCCCATACGACCCGTACCGCCCAAGGCGCTGTAAGCCACGGCGGAGTTTTTCTCTGGGTTCTTTCCGCTGAACTGCATCTCGGTCACAAGATAACTTGCAATGGCATACCACCCAGTCACGCGGTCAATAGACTTTCGCACAAGAGCAGTGTATTCCGCGGCAGGAGAACGATCCCCGTGACGAACAGAGAAACTTTGCTTAGCCAGAGGAGAACTAGGACGTAAATTGGACTTTGCTCGCACCGCCACTTGATAACGGCCGCCGGGCCATGTTTCGTCAAAAGGCAAAGACTCTTCCTGGGTGTTTTCAATCACTTTGAACTTTTCCCATTTTTTGTCTTTTTCATTTAATTTCAAAACAAAGACGTCAAAAGAAGAGACGTTGTCAGGGCGATTCCATTTCACTTCGCGCACGAACTCACTTTCAGGCTTTGTGATCTTTGGATTTTCCAAAGCCTTACCCAAAACTGAGAATTGAGATACGGAAGTCGCATCACTGCGAATGCCTTCGTTTGTTGCCGCAAGAACTTTCCAAGTGTAGTTGTTCGCAACAGGCAAGGACAATTTCACTTTCGTGTCGCGAAGGACTTCGCTGACTTGAGTTTTTCCATCGTCGGAAGTCAGAACGAACTGATACATATCAGCGCCACCGACCGGATTCCATTGGAACTCTAGCTTAACGCTGTCTTCTTCTTTACTGGCAATTCTAGAGCGAGAAGCCGGGGATTTTAAAACCGCCGCTTCAAGGCCCACATTGAAGTCACTCTCTGGAGACCAATCTCCAGGAACACCTCGATAATCGCGCGCACGCAATTTCATTAAGTACTTACCTGGCGTCAAGCGTCCATTCCATGCAGCTTCTTTCACTTTGAAAGTAAAAGTTTTTGCATCTTTGGGATCTTCTTTCACTTGGCGAAGTTCAATGTCGTAGCTTTTTGCACCTTCGATCGCATCCCACTCAAAGTTCACCAAACGGCGATAAGGCGCCGCCCAGACCGCTGCGGTCCAGAATGTGAAAATGAGAATAAGGAACGCGGTCGTCAAACGCATCAATTCACCTTAATCTTCTTCAAGGTCGGCGCACGCAGATTGGATTTATCTGGCACCAGAAGTTTTCTTGCAGGAGCCACCTCGCTCGGCCGGCCATAGTTATCCATCGCCGAAAGCTCGATTTCGTATTCTCCAGGAAGAAGATTTTTAAGAGCTGTCATATTGTTTGTGTATTTCGAACGTTTTAGTTCTTTGCCGTCTTTGCGGATGGTCAGCCAATATTCTTTGGCGCCATCAAGTTTCGTCCACTCTAGTTGAGTGCGGCCGTCAAAAGAAGCTTGCAGGGGGCCTTCCGTCGGTACAAACAATGGAGCTTGCAGAAGTGGAAGGGGTGTGACCGTCAAAGGCTGCGACACCTTCGTGCCAAGAATTTGACCGTCTTTATTCACAGCTTCGATCGAAGCGATATAACGACCCGGTTTAGGAACCGCTGTCGAAAACTTTGTATCTTTCACTTCAAGTGAAGAAGCGGATCTTGGATCCGCATTTTCTTCAAGAAGCTTCACGCGATAAAGAGCGACATCATCTGTTTTATCAGCTTTCCATGTCAAACCCACTTGGGGTTTTTCGACGTAATACTGAGTCAGTTGCGCTTCTGGCATCGTGAAGTCGACGGTCACTGGAACTATCGGGGCACGCTCCACTTTGGCTTGAACTTGCTCTGCCGGTTTCACGGTGAACTTTTGGACTTTTCCTAAAACCGGTTTATCGGATTCAATGTAATAAGAACTCATGCGCCAGTAATATGTACCGGCTTTCAATGAAGGCAGAGTGTAACTTTCCTCATTTGAAAAAGACTGGGTGGCGATTTTCTTTTGCAAAGTTGGATCGGACCAAACTTCTAAAGTCATTTGACGAGTGTCATCACCTTTTTGCCATTTGAAAGTCATATCAAACGGAGTTTTTGCGGCAGGAATATCAGCGTCCGCTGTTGGAAAAACCACTGTCGGCGCATAGCGAGCCAGAACTTCGGTCTTATAGATGGGACTTTCTGCAATCACATTCCCCAGGGATGATGTCCCTACAAGTTTCCAGTAGTGACGCCCGAAGGGAAGTGAAGCATTGACTTGATTTTGATTTAAAGCGGCTTGAACAAAAGGTTTCAACTGCTTTCGACTTGGTCCCACCCACAGCGAAACTTGGGTGCCTTGCGGGAAGCCTGTCCATTGAAACGGCACTGGTTGCGGAGATTCTGCATCCATGGCAATAGGTTTTTGCGGCAACGGAGTTAGAACCTTGATCACTGTCGTCGAAGTTAAATCTTTGCTTTGACCATCATTGCCTTTAACAGAGGCCTTACCTTCTAAGACTTGAACGTCGACAGAGTTCCCACGGCCTTTCGATAAAGATGCGGAAGCCTGCGAAAGATCGACTTTACCATTTGCAGAGTTTAAGACGAGGCCTGGAGCATTGGTTTCAGTGCCACCGGCTTTCGCGTTAACGAACAAACTACCTTCCATCAAATCAAGGGCGATTTCGCCTTCGGATTTTTTGATGACGATCAAAGACTCGGGCTCAAGATCCAAATAACGATCTGAATCAACGAACTGAATGCGCACTTCACCGCGTTCACTGGTACGAATAGCTTCGCCATTATAAAGAGGCTCGCCCGTATTTACGAGTTGCCAAAGAAGGCGCGAAGCGGGACGACGTTGAATGTCTTCAACAACTTTTCCGACGTAAGCTAATGGCTTTTCATTTCCATAAGAGGAATTTCGATCTTCGGTGGATTGATACCAATACCAAGTCACAGCGAAAACTGATGATGAGCTAAGTGCTGCGACAAGCAGCCGTTTCCACTGTTTTTTCATGCAATCCTCCTTCTTAGTTTTTCGGAGAATTTTTCTCGGTATTAAATAGCGCTTAAGTCTAGGACCGGAGCTCTAGTCAAAAAAAATTAACGATTGGTCCGAAAACAGGCTGGAGAGTTTCTGTCGAATGGTCTAGAGTCTTGCCTATGGATAATAATAAGAACTACATTACGCCCCAAGGTCTAGCCAAACTCAAAGCCGAGTATCACGAGCTTATGCATGTGGAACGTCCGAAGCTTGTTGAAGTTGTGGCGTGGGCCGCGAGCAACGGGGACCGTTCTGAAAACGCAGACTACCAGTATGGTAAACGTCGTTTGCGCGAAATAGATAAGCGCGTTCATTTTCTGACAAAAAGAATCGAAGATGCCGAGGTCGTGGATCCAAAAACGATGAAAGGCACAACCGTTCTTTTCAGCGCGACGGTGACGTTGGCGGATGAAGAGGGGGAAGAGGTTGTTTATCAAATCGTGGGTGAAGACGAATTTGATCCTAAAAACGGAAAGATTTCTTGGAAATCTCCGGTGGCCAAAGCACTTCTGGGTAAGAAGGTGGGCGATGAGGTTCGCATCGTCAAACCTGCTGGCGAAGAGTACGTGACGATTGAGAGCGTCCAATACAAGTAAAAATTACAGCTGCGTGTTAGTAATCGGGCCTCTATTGGGGCCCTTTTTATTTTTGAAATTGTCTTTGCTCCCATAAAAAGACACACTCGCTTCGCACATCCGGGGGGATATTCATGAATATGAAATGGGCTTTTGTTCTAACTTGTGTTTTCGTTCTTTCATCTTACGAAACTGTTGAAGCGAAACGTAAAAATCGCCAAGAAGTAAATCCTGTCTTTGAAGAAATTGAAAAGCCCTCTGAATCCTTTCTTATCGATGAAAAATCCAGTGATGCTGACATCGTTCGCGCCGTAAATGATCAACGCCGCGTTGATTTCGTTGAAGGCGGAAGCATGGTTGTGGTGAAAGTCCTGCCTGATGACAACCAAGGTTTAGCTCATCAAAAATGGACAGTACGCCTTTCTAATGGCAAGAACATGCAAGCTGTGTATAATTCAGACATGTGCCCTCGCGTACCTGTCAAAGTTGGCGACGTGATTGCGATGGGTGGACAGTTCATTTGGACAAACAAAGGCGGCCTTCTTCATTGGCTGCATCATGATCCTCGCGGCAAACGCCCTGATGGTTATGTCTACGTAAACGGGAAGTTCTATTGCAAAGATTAGAGTTGATTCCATGTAAAGCGCCGTTCTGGGCCGATGGCGGTCACGGGCAAACTTTATGGTCTCACTTTCTTAAGTCTCCTGAGCTTGAAAATTTCGGAACTCAATTTGAAGTCGATCTTCCTGATGGAGATCGACTTTTTTGTTTTCATATTCCTGGAACTAGCGACACCGTCGTGAGTGTCTATCACGGCCTTTCAGGTGACGTGACTTCGGATTACATGCAAAGAACGGCATTGCTGTGCCAGAAACTGGGTCACAGTGTTGTCCTGGTCAACCATCGTGGTGCTGGAATTGGCGCCGCCTATGCGCGGAAACCTTATCATTCGGGCCGCGCCGAGGATATGTCTGCGGTGCTGAAAAGACTTCGTGAAATGTTTCCCGGTAAAAAACAAATTGCTGTGGGCTTTTCGATGAGTGCGAATATCCTTCTGTGTTTGCTGGGAGGTTTTCGTGGCGAGGTAAAGCCTGACGCTGCGATCACAGTGAATGCACCCATTGATCTTATGCAAGGTTCGCAACTGTTAAAAACAGGCTTCAATCGTATTTATGATTTGCGCTTTGTCTTGCGCCTTAGAAAAAACGTAGAAGAAAAATTTCGCCAAGGATTGATTTCCGAAAAATACGATATCCCGGCCTGGTCGACGATTTGGGATATGGATCAGATATACACCGCACCTGCGGCCGGATTTAAAGATCGTTTTGATTATTATCAAAACTGCTCTGCGATTCACTATGTCTCAAAAATCCAAACGCCCACTTATGTTCTGACGGCACAAGATGATCCGTTTGTGTCGGTGGAAAATTATATGAAAGCTTCTTTTTCCAAAAGCACGATGTTGCATGTGGAAGCTCGTGGGGGACACATGGGATATTTGGCAAAACAAAATACGCCCTTGGGATCGGTGCGCTGGCTGGATTATTACCTGCACGAGGCCTTGCAGTCACTAAAGCAAGTCTTAGCTTAAAGAACACTCTTCTTCAGTAAATTCCAACGCGCACTCCAGTATCCATAGGACAAAGAGGTGGCGCCGGAGTCCCAAATGGGAATTTCCAAAATCTTTCGAACATTTTCTGCGTACGCGTGATGTAAATCCGCATGCAAATACCAGCCTGAAAGTTTTGCCGGTAAGGATTTTTCGACAGCAACCCAAGACTCTTTCGTGAAGCCGCCGATTTCGCAGAAAGGATCTAGCGAGCTAAAACCTTTGTTCTTTTCTTTAAAGATGCCGGTGAAGAGGTGCTCGATAGAATGACGAGGTCCCGTGCGACGGTGAAAGAGGCTGTCCTTTTTAGAAACGCGCTCTCCCCAGCATAAAGCCACCGTGGGATCGGTCATAAGATTTTGTAGAATCTTAAAAAGATCTCCGAAAGGCGTTGCCAGCAAAGGGTCTGCAACAAGAATAAAAGGCGCTTGGGTTTTGGAAAACGCGCGACGCAGACTTTCTGCGCGACCCAGATATTGCTCATTGAATAAAGTCTGAATGCGCTCTCGCGGTGAAGACTCGGTTTGCGCTGTTTTGATCTGAGCCAATGCATCTTCAGCGTCTTTTTCAATCACGGCCACGAGTTCATAGTTCAACGGAAGCTTCTGAAAAAATCCGCGCAGGTCCTTCATAAAAGAAGGAATAAACGCCGCATCTTTATGCAGATATATAACGAATGAGCAATGCAGGGTTGACTCTGAAGATTCCATCTTTACGATAGTTAACAATGAAATCAGCAAAGGTCACGCAATACTATGGGACTCTGTTTTGGCTAGCACTGCTGCTTTTGACAGTTGTCACACGATTTTATGATCTTGGAAACAAGCCTATTCACTTTGATGAAAGCATCAATGGCTGGTTTGTGATTCAAATGAAATCTTGGGGGTATTACAAGTATGATCCCAACAACTATCACGGGCCTTTGCTTTTTTATTTGATTCAAGTCTTCGAGTTTCTTTGGGGGAAAAGCCTGGAAACACTGCGCGCCGTACCTGCGGTGTTCAGTGTCTTCAGTATTATGCTTTTTGCCTTTCCGGTTTTAAAAAATCGCTTTGTTTTGACCGCGACATCTTTGCTCTTGCTGATAAGTCCCGCTTTCCTTTTCTTTGGGCGTTCGGGGATTCATGAATCACCGTTTGTGTTCTTTCAGTTGTTATTCGCCATGGGTTTCCTGCGCTGGTTTGAAAAGCCTGACAGCAAAGCGTGGGCCTTGGTGTTAACAGGAGTCGTCGGTATGATGACTCTGAAAGAGACCTTTACGATTACGGGCTTTTGTTGGCTTCTAGGACTTCTGGCTTTGGGACCAAGCACTTTGAAGCAGACTTTTTCATGGACTCAGTTAAAAAGAACCTGGTCAAAAAAAACAACTCTTCTTACCATCGTGCTTTTGATCCTATTCGTGCAATTATTTACAGGTTTTTTCCAAAACATGACGGGCCTCGCTGATTTTGCGAAGGCCATTGTTCCCTGGTTGAAAACGGGTGTTCACGGCAAAGGACATGAAAAAGAATTTCTTTATTGGGTCAAAGTGATGTGGCAGGCCGAACCCTTGGCCTTACTGGGTGTGATATTGTCTTTCGCGGGCCTATTTTCGAAGCAGCAAAGTCTTCGGGTCCTTAGCGTGTTTTCTTTGTCTCAGCTTTTGATCTATTCATTGATACCGTACAAAACGGTGTGGTGTATTTTATCTTTGGTGTGGGGTTTTTATCTGGTACTGGCGTTTTATCTGCAAATGCTTTTCGCCAATACGAAGATGAAGGTGGTGTCCCTTGCGGTTGTGACGGTGGTATCTTTGTTTAATCTGCGCAGCATGTATGCCTCTTCTTATGCTCACCCACTTGATTTTGATCATCCGTATATTTATGTCAATTCCACTTATGACCTTGAGAATCTGCAACGATTTATTCTGGATGAAGCTCGTAAGCGTCCCGAACTATTTTTGCAGCCCGTCCAAATTGGAATGAAAGAGCAGTGGCCATGGCCTTGGGTTTTGCGTTCATTCCAGAGTTTGGATTATAATTTGTGTGCGAAAAATCTAATTGAAGGCGCGTCGATTTATTTCTGTGATGTGACGGACGGGTTGGATGTGGACCGAGCTTTACATGAACCTTATTGGAAATTGCAAATCGTGCTTCGGCAGTCTAGAGAGCCTTCAATCGTGTATTTGAAACAATCTGTCTTCCCGAAGATTCCGTTTCAAAATAATGTCGAAGCCGTCGGGGGTGAGGAGTGAATATGAAAAAAACGACTTTAATGACGGTCCTGCTTTGCAGCAGTTCTGTTTTTGCGCAGGTACATAAGGTCGATGTTCTTAAAGATTTGAGCGCCAAAAAAAGTGTGGACCTCTACCAAGCCTCCGAAAAAAAGCAAAAGCTTTCGCCTTTATCCCAATTGAAAGATTACGAAATTCATTTGAAGTGGTCCGAGTGCTCAAAGCTGGCGCCTTCGGTATTTGCAGCACAAAAAGAATTGCGCGGATGGGTTGCCCAAAGCTGGCTTCATTGTTTGACTCAAGAGCAAAAGAAAAAACTGAATTTCCCAGCCGTAGAAAAGGCGTTGACGGCGATTTCGGCGCATAAAAATCTTTTTCAAGACGGTCCCTGGGCGGATCAGGTGGCGGCGAACTGGGTGAGCTTGCGTCTTTCGTATCTCGCGGATCAAGTAGAAAAGAAGAATCAAAAAGCGGGACCGCAGCTTGAGGACCTTTTGGGAAGTGGTTTGAAACTGAACAAGGAACAAAAAGCGCAGATCTTTCAGCTGCTCGCAGATTTGGCGATGTTGAAAGTAAACTACGCAGAAGCGCAATTCTTGTACGAGGAAGCTCAAGACCAAAAAGATTCAAAATATCTTCAAGAGAAAATCGAATTCTTATTAAAGACGAAAGGCGACCTGACGGTCAAAGCTCCGGCCGTGACCGGCAGTGAAGTCTTAACGGAAGAAGTGAAGATTGAAGAGCGGTTGCGCCAGTCGCTGAAACAAAATGATTCTATCTCTGCTCTTAAGGATGCAGTCTTGATTTTAAATCAATATCCGGGCAGTCGTTCGGCGAAACGTTTAAAAGATAAGCCTTTGGAGATCTACAACTCGCTTTCTGAAAAGCTTGCCAAGATCAAAGCGTTGGATGAAATGGAAGAAGCGGATGGAACCCGCTTGATCGAGTGGGCGCAATTTCTTCATCGTCGTGGCGACTTCAGTGGCGCGATGTCGCTAGCACAAAAAGCACTGCAAAAGAATCCGGGAGCCGCTCAATCCACAAGTGCTCTTTGGATCGTGGGACGATCGGCGCATTTCTTAGGGCAGTATGATCGAGCCTTGGAAACTTACAACTCATTGATGTCTTATCACAACGGTTCTGACGAAGCGGCTGAAGCGATGTTCCGTTCCGCGCTGATTCATTTCCGTCGCAAAGATTATTCTTCGGCAGGGGCTCTTCTTGAAAAACTGCTTTTACAGAATCGCGATCGTTATGATCTCAATGCTCAGCACTGGTTGGTGCGCAGTCTGCAGGAAACAAATCCAGAGCGCGCAAAACAAGTCGCGGCAGAGCTGATTGAAAAATATCCGTTCTCTTACTATGGACTTCGCTTGAAAGCGGAATCCCAGAATGGAAAACTGACTTGGCCAGAACTGAAAGACAAAACACCGAAGTTGCAAAGTGAACTATTCTTAGCGGGACCACAAAGAAAAATGTGGCAACGCTTTAAATCTTTGTCCGATGCGGGCTGGTTGATTGAAGCGCAAACTGAACTTGAAGGCTTGCCGTTTATTAAAGATCCCACTTTAAAAATGGCTCTAGCAGAAAAATTGTCCGAGCGTCACCAGTACATGACGGCGATTCGCTTCGTCGGCTCTGCCATGGATGCGGATCCTCGCTTGCGTCGCGAGCAGTTTGTTAAGCTCGGTTACCCGCAAGTGTATGCTTCGTTGTATAAAGCTGAAGCAGAACGCTATGGCATCCACATCAACTTGTTGCGCAGTTTGACTCGGCAAGAGAGTGCTTTCAACCTGCAAGCTGTTTCCACGTCCAACGCTTTGGGTTTGATGCAGATGATTCCACCGACGGCGCAGGAAGTTTCAAGAAAACTGGGGATGAAGGTCGAGCTTCCCGAGGATATGTTCCGCCCCGAAGTAAATATTCCGATGGGTTCGTTCTATATTTCCCAGATGTTGGACCAGTTTGAGAATAATGTGCCCTTTGCCTTAGCTGCATATAATGCAGGACCCCACCGTTTGAAGACGTGGATGGAGGGACGCGCAGAGATCACCGAGCTTGTTTCTCAGAGTGCAGGCAGTGTTCGCGACGAGATTTGGTTTGATGAGCTTCCATGGACAGAAACAAGCTTCTACGTGAAAGCCATTCTGCGTAATATTTTGCTCTATAGTCTCGTCGAGGACGGCAGTTTCACTCTGAAAACAGTACTATGGCAGGATATGCTGAATAAAAAGGCAAAATAAGGGAGATACTTTATTGAAAAAAGGCTCTGAGTTTTGTAGCCTGAAATCTGTGTGTCGATAGGAGAGGACTCATGAGGAGACTTTTAACATTGAGTTTGGTTCTGGCCTTTGTGGCGGGATGTGCGCATAAGGGCAGCAACACTGGAAACGGTGGGGCCGCAGGAACCCAGTCTGGTGACGGTGAAATTAAAGATATCGGTTCATTCCGTCTATCAGATCCCGAAGGCCCTAAAGTGGTCGACCAAGAGTTGGAATCCATCCCAACGGAAGTCAATCCGCTGGTTGAAAAATGGATCGCTTACTTCCAAGGACGTGGACGTCCTCACATGGAAAGATATTTAGCCCGTTCTACTCGCTACGAAAAACTCATGAAAAAAGTTTTGCGCGATAACGGTCTTCCTGAAGATCTTTTCTATATCGCTTTGATCGAATCCGGCTTTAGTTCCAAAGCCACTTCCCATGCATCTGCAGTAGGTTACTGGCAGTTTATTCGTGGAACAGGCAAACGCTACGGTCTTGATATCAACGCTTTCGTCGATGAAAGACGTGACCCTGTTTTCGCCACTCAAGCCGCGGCAGAATACTTCAAAGGTCTTTATAGCGTATTCGGTTCTTGGTACTTGGCGATGGCTTCGTATAACGTCGGTGAAAACCGCGTAAAACGTGAAGTGATGAATCACTACACGCGCGACTTCTGGGAATTGGCTCGCAAAAAAAGACTTCCTAAAGAAACAATCAACTATGTTCCAAAATTCATCGCCGCGAAGTTGATCGCAAAAGAACCAGATAAATATGGCTTCGGCGAGATCGACTATCTTCCACCGATCGAGTTCGATCACATCACAGTGAATAAACCTATCAACCTTCGTGCGATGGCTGATAAGTTGAACTTGAACTACGAAGACTTTAAAGCTTTGAATCCAAAGTACAAAGGTGAAGTGGCTCCGGTAAAAGGATCTGAACTTGTTCTGCGCATTCCTCCTGGAACTTCCGAGCAAGCCTTGATCGCAGCAAATGAAAGTGTTGTATCTAGCGTTCAGTTCGTTGCGGATTCTGGCGATACTCAAGTTTACCGCATTCGTCGTGGTGATACATTGAGCACGGTGGCTCGTCGTTACCGTACGACAGTGGCTTATCTTCGTGATCTGAATGATCTTCCTCGTCGTAAACCATTGCGCGTAGGTATGAGAATCCAAGTTCCAGACCGTACGCCACTAAGAGATCGTTCAACTTCAACGATGCTAGCGAAAAAGTCAAAAACCGAAACTCGCAGCGTGAGTGTCAGCACCGATGGACGTTACTACATCGTTCAGCAAGGTGACTCTTTGTTCACGATTGCTCGTAAATACTCAACAAGCGTTTCTGAACTTCAACGTTTAAATCAAATCAAACGCGGTCGCACTTTGAAAGTCGGCATGAAGTTGCGTGTGCCGACTCCAGACAGCTCTTCGGCTCGTGAAACAACGAAGTCGGTTGCGAAAGCGAAGTCCAAAGTTCACGTTGTTAGAAGAGGCGAAAACCTCGTGGGTATCGCGGAACGCTACAACGTTTCTATGACGGACATTAAAGAGAAAAACAAAATCCGCAATCCATCGTCTTTGATGGTGGGTGCGAGAATTCTGATTCCGGTAGCGGAAGCAAATCAATAGAATTGAAAAACAGAATAAAGCAAAAAGGCGATCTTAGGATCGCCTTTTTTATTTCTGATATTCGAAAGTCAGGTGCGTGATCGCTTCTTTGATCTTACGGATAGAGATGTTCTGATCGGGCGTCGCTGTTCCCTGAATAATAGACTGGTGACGGCCCTGGTAAAGGTAATACAGATAGTCTTGTAAGGTCTCTTCGCGGATGCCTTCATGTTGAGGAGCCCGATTGCGAAGTTCTTTTAATAGCTCAGCCGCAAAAGCCAAAGTCGCTACCGCGGCGTTTTCTGGGTATTTCAGAGTGGACTTTGTTAATCGATACTTTTCTTCAACAGAGTCTGGAATGTCCTTAATCTGAGTGGGGCCGCGGCTGTTTTCATCCGTATCAAGCCCGTTTCCTTTAGCGATAGACACGACAACAGGAATTGACTGTTTCAGACGATACTTCATGCTTTTTCCATAGTCGGTCTCTGGCGACAGAACGCCAAAAGCAAACTCTGCCAGCATGTTGTACTCGTCGTCTTCTAGTTTTAGAAGCTCCATCAAAGCTTCCTTTTCTTTCTCTAAAGTTTCTACGTAAGTGCGTTTGAAGGTGTCGTTATCATCCACGCTGTAACGAACTTTCACACTTTGTTCATTGAAAGGGGAGTAGTTGAAACTAGGACGGTTGCGTAAAACGCGAGCGGCGTTGAAGGTCAGAACGTGATTGCGAATGCGGAACTTGTGATCTTCTGAAACAGGCAAAACGTATACGAAAGTTCCTTCGGGGATTTGCAAAGAACCTTGAAACACACTGCGAACTTGCGCATCTTTCTGCGCTTTCAAAAAAAGAGTTCCCGCGCGCTGACCGGCGTGAACGTAAATTCCCGCGCCGCCTTGATCTAATTCATCGCCGTTTTTAACTTTAATTTGCGATGATGAAATCACGTCGCCTTGGGCAGAGAAGTAAGTGGCAATTTGTTTGGTCTTATTCACCACGACGTAAGGAGCATGATGAAATTTTTCGTGCGCCAGACGAATGACGGTTTGATTATCCTGAGAGTTGATCTTGTTTCGTTCTTCAAAGTAAGACCGAAAGCTTTCCGCATGGGCCGAGAAGGCCATGGCGAAAGTGAGGACTAAAAAAGCGGGCAGGGGTAAAAACGCGGTTTTCATCATGTCTCAAAACCGTGCAAATATGCGACCTTCCAAGGGTTAATGTATTGATTGTCATGGGAAAAACGTGACGGGGAATTTGTCAGTATGACGATTCTGGGCACCGGCAGTTTCGCCTCTGAAATAAGCATTTCCCCTCTTATGACTAGATCTTCAAACCCGAGTGCAAAGCTTTCGATAGATTGCATAGCCTTAAAAGCATGAAAAAATGGGGCTTCGTATTCGCGTCTGCTGTTCTTATTCTGACAACTCAAAATTCGGTCGCCGCCGACTGGCAAGAGACGAATATTCAATTTCTGCACGGGGATTCCTATAAAACTCCGACCGGAAAAGAGATTTCTCAAAGCGTGATCACGTTGGAACACGCAAGCAGTTGGGCCTATGGAAGCAATTTCTTTTTCATCGATATTTCAAATCCGGATACGGAAGATGAAACTAGTTTTTATGGGGAGATTTCTCCGGGATTTAGTTTAAAAAAGATGGGGTTATTAGAGCTCAGTGAAGAGAGTGGACCTTCTGATGTTCTTCTGCAGCTCAACTACGAGTTTCCTCAAGGGCCAGCGAAAAGAGCCGCACTCGCGGGCGTGAATTTCGTGTGGAAAAATCTAGGTTTCGATTTTCTTTCAACCCAATTTTTATTTCGCGATACCTTGGGGTTGGACGGGCACACGGGCCAGCTCACTCTGGCGTGGTTGAAACGTTTCGGCAGTGAGGCTTGGCCTTTGGAATTTAGCGGTTTTATCGACTGGGCTGGGGCCGAGGCCACCTCTCACGAAAATATTCATACGCAGCCGAATTTGCTCTTGGATTTCTCTCGTAAAACAGCGCGCAAGGTGCCTTTAAAGCTCGGCATCGAATGGAAATATTGGAAAAACAAATACGGCATCGAGGGTCTTGAAGAAAGCGTTCCTCAGGCAAAGCTTGTCTGGATTTTTTAATTCGGAAGTTTTAAGAAGAAAAAGTGAAGTCCCCAAAAACAAAAGTGCCTGCGAGGAATCTTCAGTGATAACTCACAGGCTAAGGGGAATGAAACCAATCCTTGTATGTATTGATACCTTCCATATGCACACCTCTGATTCCTCAGGTGACTCACCTTTGGCAGCTGGCTGGCGTGGACGAACCGACACCCCTCTAGCTTTGCGTCCCGCCGTTTCCGACGGTTTGCCTTGAGGCAAAGGAAGGATCTAAATCCTAACGAGTATAACCCTAGGAACCTCCTTATGAGTTATTCGATAGATCCAACCAGTTCATCGTTTTTTTAAGAGGCCTGAACCCGGAACCTCTGCGTAATAATCCTGGTGACGCCTCGTCACTTCGGTGGTTCATCATGATGATCGTGAATACGATTTTTCATCCGTGTCCTCCTTTAGCTGGCCCTAAAGCATTCACTTACTCAGAGGTAAGTCTCACGAGCCATCTGGTTTCAACTCTTTTAGGATAGCTCGACCAAAGTTTTATTTTCAAGGGGACCACTTTCGATTCTCAAAATACGTCGAAATCTCGTTTCCGTCTGAGAAACAAGGTGTGATTCTGTTTTAGGATGAAACAAATTTGAGAAGAAAAAGAAGGTGAAGAGGCTTGAAAAAACCTCTTCACCAAAAATTTTTAAGGCAGGATTTCGCGGATGTTGTTCGCGATAGTCATGAATTCTTGAGCTTCGGCACCGTTGCTGTTGGCTTCAACGATAGGGATGCCGGCTTCACACGCCAGACCTACTGAAGGATTGAAGGGAACGGCTCCCAATTTTTTCATTCCTTTGGCGTGAGCGTAAGTATCCATTTCTCCCTTAGGGAAAAGTTGGATTTTTTCACCATTGGCCGGGTTGATCATATAAGCCATGTTTTCAACCATGCCTAGCAAAGGCACGCCCACACGCTCGAACATGTCGACGGCTTTTTTCACATCGAGCAACGCCACATTCTGTGGAGTCGAAACAACCACGGCGCCGCTCACAGGAACTTTCTGTGCAAGAGTCAGCTGAATGTCGCCCGTGCCGGGAGGAAGATCGACCACCAAATAGTCAAGCTCGCCCCAATTCACATCACGAAGAAATTGATCCATGGCCTTGAATAACATCGGACCACGCCAAACCACGGCCGCATTTTCGTCCACCAAGAAACCGATGCTCATAAGTTTGATGCCGTAACGAGTGATTGGCTCAAGTTGATTCGTTTCAGGATTAATTTGTGGTTTTTGTCCTAAGCTGCCTAACATACGAGGAATACTTGGACCGTAGATATCAGCGTCCAAAAGACCCACGCGGCTCTTTTTACCCAGGGCCATAGCCAAATTAGTGGCCACAGTGCTCTTACCGACTCCACCCTTGCCTGAGGATACGGCAATAATATGTTTCACTCCGGGAATGGGGGTCTGTTTCTCAAACGGATTTGGTGCAGCCATGAAGGTGACTCCTTGATAAATTAAAGCTCCCAACGAATAATAGAAAGTGGATGAATAGCCAAGACTTTTTGACATTGAATTTAGTGGGAGCGGGAGCTTTCATCTTCTGGTACTTACTCTCGCGAGGGGGATCGCGTCGTCCAACGCAGCTCAATATGGGTGCAAAGGACAGCGCTCCGCCTTTAATCACAGCTGAAGAGCCTTCACAGGCTCTCGAACCCTTGCGTCGTCATCCTGATCTGACTCAAGCCCAAGTTAAATCCTTAAATGTGATGTTTAATTACAATGGTCATACCTGGGACGCGTACGAAGTTTTAGGTGTGCCGGCCGGGGCGTCAATCAAACTTGTCACAGAGGCGTATCAGGTGGCCTTGCGAAGATGTGATAAGGAATCGATGGAGTTTATCGAAACGGCCTATCGGGCCATTCTGAATAAAGGTGCTTAGTTTTATTGCTCGCGGGTGAAGAGACAGCTAAAGCCGCGTCCGTTCTGACTATGTTCCCAAAGAAACTTTCCGGTTTCATCCACAATCACCGTGTCTTCTTCGGAAAGACTGGCAGAGTTTTTATCTTTAATGAAAATCACCGTTTGAATTTTGCTGATCAGGTTTTCAGATTTTGTTACTTCGGACAGAATTCTTTTGTGTCCACGCTCTAGTTTTTCAAGTTCGGTCTGTGGTCCTTGGTTCGCGTGACAGAATTTTTGAACAAGGGGCGCTTTCGTCGAAAGAGAATTGAGAGTGAAGCCCTGGCATTCTGCGATCCATTCAATCTGTTTCGGGCAATCATCAGTGCCACTCACCAGTGAATAAACGGCTCTTGCTGAAGGCACCACACTTTGTGGTCCACGCATCGTCGTCTCGACGGAAGTAAAACTCTTTCCGACCCAGATCAGTCCCAAAATGAGAAATAATGCGATATTGCCCAGCATGCGGCTCCTTTTTTGTTTTTATAAAGCAAAGCTCGTGCTTCACAGAAACGACATGGTTTGGAGTTCATCGAAGTGTTCTCAATTTGGAATGTTGAACTTGGACGACAGTGACGAAATTGGGGAGGTTTGGAGGTGGGAAAAAACGCGTAGCCAAGAAACTCGGCGTTATCAATGATACCGCGTGGGTCACATTTTGCGAATGAAGTTCAGTCTATCAAGTTATGACTTTAAGGATCTCATCAAAAAATATAATTATTTTCTTGACGTGTTTTTCGATGCGATAATCGCTGCACTCTTCGACGTTTTTTTCATTTACAGGAAGGCTCTCAAAAAGATTCTTAAAGCTTTTTAGTGAGCCGATTACGACTTAGGAAAGGCAAATTAAGCTTACTTTAGTGGGCGATTTTGACATTCAAAAAAGCGAAAAATCACGAAATAAAAACCATGATAGAACTCACTCAAGCAGAAGGCAAACTTGAGCAGCCAAGAAGAATTCTCTGAAGTGGCCAATAAGTTTCCGATCGAAATTAATTCGACGAAGTCTTGCAGGAGTAGTTATGGATTTATCGAAAATTTCAAATTCTGAATTGATCGTGCGTTTGGAAAAACTCACTCGTACAGAACGAAAAATCACACACCTTATTTTGTGTCATATAAATGAAGTGGAAAGTCGAAGACTCTACGCCGAACTCGGCTTTGATTCCATGTACAAATATCTTACTCAACAGTTGGGTTATGGTGAAGACAGCGCTTATCGCAGGCTTCAAGCAGCGAGACTTTTGAAGCAAGCTCCACAAGTAGCCGACAAACTTGAAAATGGCTCTTTAAATCTGACTCAACTGACCCAGGTGCAGAAATGCTTAAAGCAAGAAATTAAAGAGGGGCGAAGAGTTGATTTGAAGCTGACACAGCAAGTACTTGAAAAGATCGAAAACAAAACCAGTTTCGAAACAGCTAAGTGTCTTGCCAAGGAATTCAATCAGGCGATCCATATCCAAGAAGTGGTGAGACCGCAAAGAGACAACAGCGTTCGCTTAGAATTGACATTCACGGAAGAACAAATGGAGGTCCTAAAGAAAGCGAAGGACTCATTATCTCATGTACTTCCCGATGGAGATTGGGCTTCGCTATTTCTGCATCTTGCGACAAAGCAGTTAAACAAAGAACTTGGGAAAAAGAGTCTTTTAAAAGGAGCAAATTCAACACAGAGCTTCACGGCTCAGCGAAAGCATATCAAAATTACTTTAAAAAGAGAGCTTCTGCATAAGGCAAATCATTGTTGTGAGTTCGTGAGCCCCACAGATGGAAAAAAATGTGAAAGTACGTATCAACTTCAAATCGATCACAGAATTCCATTGGCCAAAGGAGGAACAAACAACCCCGATAACTTAAGAGTTCTTTGCCGAACTCATAATCTCTATTTCGCAGAAAAATGGGGGCTTCTTGTGGAGTAATATATCTCGCTAAGGGACGGGGCGGAGATAGTTTAATGGTAAGTCATGAAAGTTAAAGTTATGGCGAGTAATGTAAGCTGGATGATGGGATGGGCTCCAGTGACAGATAGTAAGATGATTTGTGATTGTGACTTTGTGATAAGTGATAGGTGATGGATGATAGATGATAGATGATAGATGATAGATGGAGATAGAAGCGAAGTGCGAACTCCGTTCGGAAATCCAACCATCCTAAAACCTAAATATTCTCCTTCTTCTTCGAAGGGCGGGTCCAAATAAATACTAAAACGCAGGTGCAGATGATTCCAGCAGAGACTTTGGCGTACAACGGAACTGTGGGTTTAATTAACGACAGAGTTACAAGCGGCACCATCAAACTTGTCGCTAAAATTTTAGCGCGAGGGCGAATCACTCCATGCAGCTGCCAGTCTAAAATAAAAGGTCCCAGGTGCGGTTGATTGATCAACCAACGATGCCATCTTTCAGAGCTTCGGGAAAAACAAAACGCCGTCAGCAATAAAAACGGCGTCGTCGGCAAAAGGGGAAGAAAGATGCCTATCATCCCCAGGCCTAAAAAAAGCCAGCCAAATACAAAATAAATCGTGCGCTTTGTCTGTTGGATCATTTCGCCTAGGCCACCGAAGTCGGAAGTTCATCATCAAGTTTATGAGTCTTCTTACTTTCAAGCGGAGAAAGCATCAAGTACAAAGCGGGTACAACGAACAATGTTAAAAGCGTAGAAACAATCGTTCCCCCGATGATAGATAAACCCATCGGTATACGCGTTTCTGCTCCAATGCCGGATCCAATTACCAAAGGCGTCGCGGCAGCTACGGTGGCAACAGACGTCATCAAGATAGGACGAAGGCGCACGGGACAAGCTTCCAAAAGCGCCTTGGAGATATCTTTTTCCCCGTGATGTCGCACTTGGTTTGTGAATTCCACCAGAAGAATCGAGTTCTTCTTCGCGATACCCATCAAAACGATCAAACCGATAAAGCTAAATAGATTCAAAGAAACGTCAAACATCCATAAAGCAATCAAGGCTCCGGTCACACTGAACGGCAGGGCCACGAGAACCGAAATCGGATGAATGAAAGAGTTAAACTGCACCGCTAAGATCAAGTAAGCGACTAAAATACCAACCATCATCGCTGAATAGAGACTCTTAAACGAGTCCGCAAAACCGGCAGAGGCACCTTCCAGCGCGAATGAATAACCTGCAGGAAGAATTTCTTTGGCGATAGAGCTGGCACGTTCTAAGACTTTAGCTTGAGACTCACCCGGAGCTAAGTTGCCAAACACGGAGATCGCTCTTTGACGATTCACGCGCGAAATCCCTTGGATGGCTTTTTCTTCCTTAATATCGACCAACTGAGATAGAGGAATAAGATTTCCGAAGTTATTACGCACATAAAGACGTTTAAAATCTTCGGGCTTTTGAATCTGGTCTTCTAAAAATTTAAAGCGGATGTCGTAGCGACGGCCATCGGCCGTGTAACGCCCCTCACGAAGACCGCCAACACCGGCAGAAAGAATTTGTCCAACGTCTTCAACTGAAACTCCTCGCGCGGCCATGGCCCCGCGTTTCGGGAATAAAACCAATTCCGGAATCCCCATACGGAAATCCGTATCAAGATCCACGGCCAGTTTCTCTTTTTCTAGACGCTCCATCAGTTCGTTGGATTTATCAAAAAGGACTTTCAAATCCGGTCCACGCAAGTTGATCGCCAAAGGGTTTTGACGCCCTGTCGATAGATTTCGTGCCGAGATATCACGCATGGAAATACGCATGCCTTTAAGCTCTTTGAATTTTTGACGCCAAATATTCATGATCTGCGTGTGACCCAACTGGCGATCCGCGCGCGGCTTTAATGCCACTGGAAGGAAGAATTGATTCACGTTTGCGGAACCGCCACCTCCACCGACAGAGATAACGAAGCCTTCGACATTCGCATCAGCCTTAATGATGGCTTCGACCTTTGCGGCTTCCGCGCTGGTTTTTTCAAGAGAAGTGCCCGGAGGCATCTGGCCATTAATGATGATGAAGTTTTGATCCTGCGCCGGTACGAATTCTTGACGAACTTTACTGACTAAAACCAACGAAACGACAAAGAACACCAAAGATCCGCCGACCACTAAATATTTAAATCTTAAAGTGCCGTGCAAAACTTTTTGATAAGAGTGCGAGAACTTTTCAAAAAGAACATCCAAGAAATGCTCAAGCTTTGAAACTTTCGGTTCTGTACTTAAAAGAGCCGCGGCCCGCATCGGTGTGATTGTGACGGCTTCAAGAAGTGAAAGCGAAACCGCTGCACTCATTGTAACGCCGAACTGGAAAAAGAACTTACCGATAATACCGTCCATAAAGACGACTGGTAAGAAGACCGCAATAACGGCCAGTGTGGCTGCTGTTGCTGCCGGTAAAACTTCTTTGGAGCCATCGGAGGCCGCTCGTGCCGATCCCTTACCCATGCGATAGTGCCGAACAATGTTTTCTAAAAGCATGATGGCATCATCGACGACGATTGAAATCGAAAGCGTCAGCGCTAAAAGCGTAAATAGATTCAGCGTAAAGCCCGAGAAATAAAGAATGATGAAAGTTCCGACAATGGAAGTCGGGATGGAAAATAAAATATTCACCGCAGCTTGAATACTTCCCAGGAACAAGAAGCAGACGAGGATGGTGATAAGGGCCGCCACCCAAAGTTTCTCAATTGTTAAGTGAACGGTCGCATCGGTGGGGAGAGTGAAATCCACATTCACGCGGAAATTAAAGCCTTCGGGAAAACTGCCTTTGATGGAGTCTAATTTTTGACGAACTTCCTGTGCCACGGTCACTTCATTCGTGCCGCGCTGTTTTTTCACGGAAATAGAAATCGCCTGACGGCCATCGACACGCGCCACACGGCGAACATCAGAAAGACCATCTTCCACGCGCGCGACGTCGCGGATATAGATATTGCGGTCATGAATGCGCTGACCTCCGCGACGAAGAATTTGAATGTTCGCCACTTCGTCAACATTGGTCGCTTCGCCCAACCAGCGAACACGCAGTTCACGTTCTTTTTCGGTAAATTGTCCCGCGGCACTTTCCACGTGCTGCGTGCTGATCGCTTCAATCACGTCAGACAAGGTAAGGTAAAGAGCCTCTAGTTTTTTAGTATCCACCCAAATACGCAAGTTTCTTTGACTGAAACCTTGGATACTGACTTCACCCACGCCTGGCAGAAAGCGGATTTGATCCAGCAAATAGTTCTCAGTCCAGTTAATCATCTCGCGCAGATCAGATTCGCCGTAAATGGAAAGAATGATAATGGGATCTTCTTCGGGATTTTGTTTACGAACCGTCGCAGGATCGACACCAGGAGGCCAGCGCATACGGCTTAAGGCTGTTTGCACCTCTTGCAAAACCACGTCGACGTTGCGGTTGATATCGAACTCTAAAGTCACCGAGCCTGAACCTTGGCGTGCGGAAGAACGCATCTCTTTGATACCTTCGATCGCCAAAAGTCTTTCTTCGATAGGGTCGATCAACTCGGCTTCGACGATCTCGGGCGCGGCCCCTTCGTAATCCACCGAAACGCTAATGACCGGGAAGTCGACGTCTGGCAATTGGCTGATCCCCATGCGGTTCATACAGATGGCACCAAAAACGATAAGAGCAAACATCAGAACCCAGGCAAAGACGGGGCGGCGAATCGAGAGATCGATCAAATTCATGGGTGTTCCTTTCGCGCACAGATATTTTTACCCATTAAAACGGGGTGTCAACAAAGCGGGCTTTCGGCCGACTGAATTTAGACGGAACGCAGAGGTGTTTGGTTCGAATTATTTTCGAAAAAAATGGGAGCTAATTTTTAATTACTGAGCTTTGGCAGAAAGCGGCTCTTTATAATCGGGCATCAATTTCCCACGATGACACATGTAGCACGTGGCCATGGGGCCTTTTTTCCCATCGAAGCCATTTTCCTTCAACATTTGAGTCAGCTTCATATGCTCTTTTCCGACCTTGAAAGATTTCTTCGAATCATCGCGGAAATTTTGAACATTGTGGCACTCGGCGCAGGTGACGCCCAACTCGCGGGAAATAACGATCATCTGTTCGCGAATTTTTTCTTCTTTGGTGACAAACTTAGTGACGGATTCTGAGTGCGCCTTTGGTAAAAGGAGCACAAGGCCTAGTAAAAAGAGGGTGTGGCTTTTTCGGATGCGCTGCATGAGATTAGCTTCGCTGACGTCAGGTCCTTTAGGCAAGCAGACCCTGACTTCTTGACTGCTTCTGGACCAAATGTAAAAGTACACGTGGTATTGTCTTACCTATTTTGGAGCCCAGCATGAAAATTAAGCACTGTGAAGACCTCAATACTCTTGTAAGTCTTAGCAAACGTCGTGGTTTTGTCTTTCAATCGAGTGAAATCTACGGAGGTCTAGCTAGTTGCTGGGACTACGGTCCTCTGGGTTCTTTGATGAAGTTGAACGTGAAGCGCGCGTGGTGGAATGCCATGACTCGCAGATCTGACATCGTGGGTTTGGATGCGGCTATCTTGATGCACCCCACAGTTTGGAAGGCTTCCGGTCACGTCGATGGCTTCAGTGATCCTTTGGTTGACTGTAAGGAATGTAAGACACGTTTCCGCGCCGACAACACAGAGTCTTATCTTAAAGACAAAAAGTGCCCGAACTGTGGCAGTAAGAATCTTTCTGAAGAAAGAAACTTCAACTTGATGTTCAAAACTCACATGGGTCCTTTGGAGGATTCAGCGAGCGTGATTTACTTGCGTCCAGAGACAGCGCAGGGTCACTTCGTAAATTTCCAAAATTGCCAACAATCTTCTCGTTATAAAATTCCATTTGGAATCGCGGCGATCGGTAAGTCTTTCCGTAACGAAATCACTCCAGGGAATTTCATCTTCCGTACGCGTGAATTCGAACAAATGGAGATGCAATATTTCGTAAAACCGGGCACGGACGAAAAGTATTTCGCCGACTGGAAAGAAACGCGTTGGAACTTCTATATTAAGTACGGCATCCGTCCTGAAAACTTAAAATTCAAAGACCATGATAAACTGGCGCACTATGCTCGTGCGGCCGTGGACGTGGAATACAAATTCCCAATGGGCTTCTCAGAGCTTGAAGGTATTCACAACCGTTCGGACTTTGACTTGACCCAACATTCGAAGTTCTCTGGCAAAAACTTGGAATACTTCGACGAAGCTAATAAAGAAAAATACATCCCTTACGTTATTGAAACAGCCGTGGGTTGTGACCGTCTGTTCTTGGCTTTCTTATGTGATGCTTACCGTGAAGAGATCACGACAGATGAAGCGGGCAAAGAGGACACACGTGTGGTTCTAGGTCTGCACCCTGACATTGCTCCATTTAAAGTGGCTGTTCTTCCTTTATCTAAAAAAGAGGAGCTGACTTCGATTGCTGAAAAGTTGCGCGATCAGTTGGCGGAGGACTTTGATGTGACTTACGACGAAACGGCATCCATCGGTAAACGTTACCGTCGTCAAGATGAAGTAGGGACACCTTATTGTGTGACTGTGGACTTCGATACCATCAACGACCAAGCTGTAACGGTGCGCCATCGCGATAAAATGACTCAAGAGCGTGTGCCAATGAGTCAACTGAATGCGTACGTGGCCGCAAAGTTGAAAACATTTAATCAGTAGTACAATTCAATTTTGGGAGCCTGAAACGGGCTCCCAGTCTTCCTGTCGTTCCGCGATCCTATCTTTTAAGATCTGCGGACATTTTTCAGAATTCTGACAATTAAAAGTTAAGATTTTGTAGTTAATAGGCCGTGTCAATGTGCATTTCGCTTTGCAAACCCCTGGACCATGGTCTGTAATCTTTCGCGAATAGGTGGGTAATTCGTTTTTATCCACAAACATATTGGAGGGGAAATATGGAATTCCTAACGAAAGTTGCTCAAGCATTTCAACACGGTGGATTTTGGATGTGGCCTATCATGTTCATCCAAATTACATCAATCGCGATCATCATCGAAAGAACTTACGCGCTTTTCGTGCGTCGCAAGTTGAATCAAACTGCTTACGCATTAGGCTTTGAAGAGTCTATTCGTCGTGGCGAAATGGATGCGGTTATCACGAAAGCACAATCAGGTGCGACTGAAAATCCAGTAGCGCGCGCAATTGCAGCGGGTGCGATGGCTGCTCGTAATATGGGCGGTAAAGAAGAGATCCAAGGTAAAATGGATGAAGTTCTTCTAGAAGAGAACGGTCACCTTGATTACCGCACGGGTTTCCTAACTATGCTTGGTAACGTGGCGACGTTGACAGGTCTTCTTGGAACAATCAGCGGTATGATCAGCTCGTTCGCAGCGGTGGCTTTCGCGAATCCAGCAGAAAAAGCATCTTTGCTTTCTGCAGGTATCTCTGAAGCGATGAATGCGACAGCTTACGGTTTGATCGCAGCGATCCCAGCTCTAGTAGCTTATGCTATCTTGCAAAACAGAGCGAATCGCTTGGCTGAAGATTTGAATCAAGGTGGTTTGAAAGTTTACAACTGGTTGAGCTACTCTTACGATCCAATCACATCTTACCAAATCAAAACGAACAAATCTGAGCGCCACACTGAAGTGAATGCGTAAGCTTAAGAGGGTTTATGAAACACTCTAAAAAGCATTTGGATTTTGAAGTTAACCTTATTCCGTTCATTGACTTGTTGTCAGTGTCGATCTGCTTTCTTTTGATCACAGCAGTGTGGTTGAACGTGGGATCGATGGACGTGAAGCAAGCCGTTGGCGGTCAAGCGCAAGAGGATACTAAGAAAAGTCCTCTTGTGTGGATCCGTATGACTCCGGCAGGGGACTTGGACCTTGAAGTGCAACAAAGCTCTTTGGTTCCAGCAGGTCTTCGTAAGTTTCGCGTTTCTCAAGTCGATAAAAAGGTGAATTACGAAGGTTTGGAAAAAGCTCTAACAAATTTAAAAGCTGTTGAGCCTTCTTTGAACACAGGTCTAATTCAACCGACAGCGGCGACATCTTACGAAGAGATCATCGACGTGATGGATAAGCTGAAGAAAAGCGGAATGAACGATTTGGGCGTTTCTCCTTTATAATGGGGGTTTTGTGATTTCTGATGGCATTTTAAAGACATCAGTTTTAACGGGGACTTTAGAGGGTCACTCTATTATCAGTCCTCGTGGAGCTAAAGGAAAACGCAACATCGCGGCCGATCTTCTTTTGACGGCTCTGATTGATGCGTTCTCTATTCTTGTGATCTTCCTTCTTATGAATTTTTCCAGCACGGGCGAAATCCTGATGATTGGTAAAAACCAGGAACTTCCTAAAGCCCACCTTGCGGCGGTTTTAGAAAGAAATCCGGTGATCAAAATCGATGATAACAAGATTTACGTTGAAGATAAGTTAGTCACTGCAGACACCATCACGGCCGAACTTTTGGAGCTTCGTAAAAAGCACCAAGAGCTTCACCCGAACGTCGAATTCCAAGGAGTGGCGACGATTCAGGCGGACCGCCGAGTGAAGTATGAGTTCTTAAACCAGATCATACTGGGAATGAACCAAGCAGGATACAGCGACATCAAATTTGCAGTAGTACTGAAGTAGTTTTAGGGACGGAGGGGGTCTCGATGATGAAAAAAGGACTTTTAATTTTCTCTTTGTCAGTGGGTGTGACGGCATCAGCTCAAACATCTGCGACTCAAGCAGGGTCGACTCAAGACCTCCTAATTCAAAAACTCACACAAGTGCAATTGGGCTTGGCTCCGGCAGATCCTGCCAGAGCCGGAGTTCTTTTGCGTTTGGCAGATCTACATGCAGAACGTGCCCGTCAGCTTTCAATGAAAGAGTTGAATGACGGCTGCGTGGTTTGTAAAGCGGGTGAAAAAGACCGTGAAAAAGCACTTTCATTTTATACAGAGGCTTTGACGAAAGTTCCGGCGAACTCTGTGGCGAAAGTGCATTTGCAAATGGGTCATCTTTATGAGCTTCAAGGTCGCAATGAATTGGCTGAAAAAAGCTATCAAGCGATGTTGAGTTCTTCTTCATCTCCGATTGAGATGGCCGAAGCCAATCTGTCACTGGCAGAAATGGCCTTTAGAAAATCTGATTTCAAAAAAGCCCAAGAACTTTATGGAAAAGTTTTGGCAACAGAAGGAGCGAGCTCTCAAGGTCTTGCGGCCTACCGCAATGCTTGGTGTTCTTTCCGTATGGGTGATCTTGAAGGCTCGATCGTGAAACTTCAGGACATTCTTAAAAATCCAAAATTGCAGTCTCGTATGGCGGCTTCCCGCGGTGTTGCGGACGTTCAGTTCTTGGAAGAGGTTTCTCGTGATTTGGCGACTTTCATGGCCGCACGTGGAATCAAAGACGGTGATGCGGAAACTTTATTCGCGCTATCACCTGAACAATTCAAACTTCAACAAGTGACGATGTTGGCTCGCGAAGGTCTTCGCTTGGGTCAAAAAGAGCCGTCATTGAAAGTCTGGGATTTCGTTTATCAAAAACAAGCGGATCCAAAAATGCGTCTTGAAGCTCAAGTGCGCATGGCTCAATTAAACTTCGATCTTAAAAATGTTCCTGCCGCTTTCAAAGCTTACCAAATGGGTTTGAACCTTTGGGGAGCGACGGATTGTACAGCGGCGACTTGCGAAGAGTCGGCAAAAGGTCTTCGTCAGTTTGTGGTGGGCTGGAATCGTATTGAAAACAGCAAACCAAGTGCGGAGCTTTTGGGCGCTTACGACGAATACTTCAAAGTCTTCCCTGAAGACGAAGATATGTACGTATGGGGCTCTCAAGCAGCGGCAACGGCAGGTCAGTATGCGCAAGCCGCTCAATGGACAGCGTCTGCGAATAAAATGATTCTTGCGAAATACTTGGCTGAAAAAGATTCGGCTCAACAAAAAGTTCAAGCTGAAAAGCTAGAGAAGAATTTGCTTCTAGGTATCGAGAACGCGGAAAAATCAAAAGACGAAAAACTTTTGGTCGCAGCTCAAGACGACTACCTGACAAAATCTGTATTGAAACAAAAATCTTTCGATGTTCAGTACCAGAAAGCTTATGCGATCTACCAAAAGGGTGATTACGCAGCGGCTGCGGGACAGTTGAATGATCTAGCAATCAACGGCAAAGGTTCAAGCCAGATTAAAGTTCAAGCGGCAGAATTGTCTTTGGATGCTTTGGCTCTTCTTAAAGACGATGCTCGCATTCAACAATGGTCGGCATTATATGCTTCTAAATTTGCCGATAAAAAAGGTGAGTTCCAACAGATTCACGAAAAGTCCGTGTTGACTCAATCTGCGAAACTCGCAGAAGCGCAACCAGATCAAGCTTTGACTGTATTGGCGAGCTTCAATATGGCGGCGGCGACTCCTGAAGACAGAAAGATTTATCTTAAGAATAAAATCCTTTTGAATGAAAAATTGAACAAGATCACGGAAGCTCGTGTAGCCACAGAAGATCTTCTTCGCGAAAAAACTTTGACGACAGAAGAGCGCGAATTCGCTTTGGGTCGCAAGGTTTGGTTTGCGGAATTGGAATTGGATTTCGCGACAGCCTTGGCGGCCGCGGAACAAATGCAATTCAGTTCTTTGTCTCAAGAAGAAAAAGTTCTTAAATTGGCTTTGTACTCGGAACTTGCCGACAAGAGTCCGGCGACTTATTACTCTCAATATTTGAAGCAATCTAAAGATGACGAAAAGAAAGCTTTGATTGCGACTCAATTGATCCGTTTGTCAAAAGCGCCAGCAAAAGACTTTGATGTTTATAAGCCTTACTTCAAAAACAACGCGGGTCTTTATTCTCGTGCGGCTCTTGAAGTTTACGGCATGACTAAAGATCGTAAGGTTCTTGAGAAGGCGTTGAAAGACAAAGGGAACTCCAAACAAGACGCTTTCGTAATGATCGAAAAAATCCTTGTTCTGGCTGACCTTAAAGATCTGGGCAAACAGGCCGCAGCTCACAACATCGACACTAAAAACCAGAACACAATTGCAATGGGTCTTAAAGCCCGCGTGAAGCTTTTGGAAAAAATCGATGGTGTGGCAAATCGTGCGATCGCCACAGGCGATTGGTCGTCGCAAATGCTTGCTTTGGATCTAGTCGCGAAAGAAAACTCTCGCTTCTATAACGAAGCTTTGGCTTTACCGATGCCAACGGGTTTAACTCCAGAGCAAGAGAACGAATACCTCACTATTCTTTCTCAGCAAGTGGCGCCAAACCAAAACACGGCGATGATGGCTGAAACGAAAGTGAAAGAATTCTGGAGCCAAAAAACAGCTCTAGATTCTTACAAAACTTTCGCGCACCAAAACTACAACTGGGCAAACTACATTGTCGAAGAAGTTGAAGCCGTCGCTGCGATTGCGCCAGAAGATCAAAAGATCGCTTGGACAGGCGCAGTTTCAGAAATCAAAGCTTCGGTGACGGCTCAGCAAAAGCCTTCTTTGGCTGAGATGGAAAAAGCGCGCACAAACTTGAAACAAAATCCATTTACAGTGAGCGCGATCGAAGAAGCGATTGCTGTAGAAAAGAAAGCTCAACGTAAGAGCATGGTCGAGTACCTACAGGGACGTTTAGCAACACTGGCTAAAAAAGACGGTGAAGTGAAGGGGGACAAACAATGATGAAATACGCATTGATGATGGTTTTGGTTGTAACATCCACAGTGGCATTTGCCGCTCCGGACGCAAAACCGGCAAAAAAGACTGACATGAACTTCGAAGACCTATTGGTCAGCGGTCAGTACCACTTTTCTGACGAAGCCGTGACGACAGTGGAAGAAGATAAAGTATTAAACAGCTTGATTGGCGTTAGAGCAGACTTCAAAGACCGCATGAAACAATCAGCGACTTTGGGTGAGGTGAAGGGCAAATGAATCTTAGACTCATTTTAGAAGACAATGCAGGAAATGTGACTCGTCAGATTCCGGTAACGGAAAAAAAGGCGCAGTTGATTCAACGTTCTGACACGAAACGTTTGGAAGTAGTGACTGACACTGCGGCTTTGACGAAAGAAAAAATCAAATTTTCAAAACTAGCGGATCTAGATTTTGACGAAATGAAGAACAAGAAATTCCCACTGGGTAATTTCGGATCTCTTCGTCTGGTCGAAGCGATCGAAACTGTTCCTGTGGACGGTTCTGTTCGTGCGGATGAAAAGAAAGACTTGAAAGCTTCTATGCTTTTGGCTTTCGCGATTCTTCTTCTTTTGATCTCGATCATTAAGTTCGCGCCAAAAGAAAACGCGAAAGTGACTGAAGAATTGAAACAACAAGTTGTTAAAATTGTTCAGACAAAAGAAATGAAGCGCAAGACTGTGGCTCCGACAAACAATATGGCGGCAGATCCTACAGCGACTAAAATGCCAACGAAACGTGCGGAACTGGTAAAGCGCTCTGGAGCTCTTTCCGCTCTGGGCAGCCTTCGTTCTGGTAAACAACGTGGGGGCTTGAACTTAGGTGCCGTGAATACAACTGCAGGCATCGGTCTGGGTGGTACAGGTGGCAGCGGTGGCGTGCAAACGTCACTTTACGGTAAAGGTATTACTTCCGCACCTCTAGGTACGGGTGGAAACATCCAAGGTGGTGGCGGCTACGGAACAAAAGGAAAAGGCGGCGGCCAAGCGGGTTACGGCAGCCTTTCTTTGGTAGGTTCTGCAGGTGGCGCTCCAGTTCCATTGGGCGCAGAAGCGGAAGTCGCACAAGGTTTGGACCGTTCAGCGATCGACGAAGTGATTCGTCGTAACTTAGGTCAAGTGCGTTTCTGTTACGAGCAAGCGTTGCAAGGCACACCGAATTTGAGCGGTCGTGTGGCGATGGGTTTCACCATCGGTGGCAACGGTCTTGTAAAATCAGCATCGGTTGAAAACTCTTCGATGGCGAATAAAGGCGTCGAGGATTGTATTACAATGCGTTTGAAAACGTGGAAGTTCCCAGTGCCTCAAGGAGGCGTGGACGTAAAAGTAACTTATCCGTTCGTATTACGCAGACAAGGGCAGGGGTAGACAATGAAATTAGTATTGGCTTTATTAACAGGCTTGATGTTTTTAACTGCCTGCGAAATGCAGCAGGATCCTTTGAAGGATGCTCCCGAAGCGGTTCGTGAGGGACGTGCTCCTGAAGCGGAAAAACCCGTTCAAGAAAAACCATTCTCTAAAGATGCGATGTTCATTGATGCTCCAACGGTTGTTAACGGCCGTGTGGGCAGCCCGATGGAATTTAAAATCAACGGCCGCGTGATGGTTGAAGGTGTGACTTATAAATTGAGCATCGACAACTTGGCGGACTTTGAAGGGGCGACATTTGATGCAGCGACTGGCGAATTCAAATGGATTCCAACAAGAGCGGTTGTAGCGGGACTTCCAAGTATCGAGCTTCCTCTTCGCATCACTCTAGCAACAGATGCTTCAGCGAAATACCCTTTGATCTCTGTTGAAAAGAAGACGCTTTCTTTGATGGTTGTGAATGTGTACTCAAAACCTATCGTGCAAACGATCACAGGCAATGGAACACTAACGACAGGAACGACTCACTACCTAGACTACACGATGGAAGACATTGATGCTTTCAGTGAAGCAGACGTGACTTTAGATGTTCGTGACTGCGGAATTGCAAGCTACCGTGATTCTATCGCTCACTTGGTCAGCGTTCGCAATATCACGAAGTCAACAACGACTCCGAATAAATATGAAGGTCGTATCGAGATTGATTTGAGAAATGCTGATCACTTGGCAAGCACGTACTACTGCTTTGCTTTGCAAGCGATCTCAAAACACGGTGTGAAGTCTGAAATCTATAAACGTGATATCACAATCAACACTCGCCCTAAATCAACTCGTATCACGATGGAATCAGCTCCGACGTTGCTAGTAGGTCAATCGGCGCAAATCGCGTTTACGATCTATGATACGACTGCGAACGGAAGCCTAAGAATGGTTTCTATGGACGATATCGCAAAGGTTCTTCCAGGCAGTACTTTGACTTGTAAATCAAACTACACAAGCAAGTTCCAATTGGATTGTTCAGGTTATATCACGACGACAGGTTTGACGGCTCCGACAGCAGATGCTGTTTACAACATCAAAATGGAAGTTGAAAACACTGTTGGCAGCGTGTCCGTGAACACTACTCACACTCTTCGCATTAATGTTAAGGCGGTGACTCTATGAAATCTTTAAGCTTTATTTGTGCTCTTTTCATTTCTTCTATGGCTTTTGCTCAATCTGTTGAGCATGAAGTGGATTCTTTCGGTGGTAACGAGGCGCTTTACCTTAAAGCTAAAGCTTTGAACCCAGAAGTGGAAAACGAAGTTGTTCAAAACCGTTTTATGGAAAGATCAAATCGTTTTGAAGTGGCTCCTGAGTTTTCAGGTGTTTTTAACGGTGACTCTTACAACCGCACGACAAATGCGGGTTTGAACGTTCACTACCACATCAATCCAAGCTGGAGTGTGGGTGTGAAGTATAACTACTCTTTCAACACTTTGACTCCGGAAGGAAAATCGGCGGTTGACAAAGCCAGCCAAAACGCGGCTCAAAATCCAAAAGAGCCAAGCTATCTTTTTCCGCAAGTGATTTATCCTAAATCAGAAACTTTGGGACTCGTGAACTGGTATCCAATCGTAGGTAAATTGAGCTTCGGTAAATATGGCGTCGCTCACTTCGACACTTACCTGACAGCGGGTTACGGCCAAATGGAACTTTCTAACGGCACAAGCCCAGCGGCGACATTGGGTGTGGGTTTTGGTTTCTGGGTGAATTCAAACCTAACAACTCGCTTAGAATACCGTGCTCAACAATACAAAGCGGAATACTACAACAAAACTGAGAACATGTTAACAAACGTGGCCTCTGTACAAATGGGTTGGATGCTATGATGTTAGTTAAATCTTTAACTGTTGCTTCTTTAGTTCTAGGAGCTCACTCAGTCGCTTTCGCGGAAGACGACTTGATGAGCATCCTTGAAGGAAAGACCAGCCAAGCGGCGGCTCAGTTCGTGGAAAGCGAAGAAGTCGCCAAGCTGAAAAAAGCGGTGAATCCTTCAACGGCGGAACAAAATATCTTCTTCCAATTCCTGGTTGAAAAGAACTATGAAAAAGCTTTGTTCCAATGGGCAACAGCTTTCAATGGATCTTCATTTCAACAAACTGAAACGGGCAAGGCTCTAGAAGCTTTCTTGAACTATAAAAATGGTTTGAAGCTGACAGGTGTTGAAGCTCTTTTGAACATTTCGGCTCCAGAGAAAATCGACAGCACAGTGATCAGTCTTTGGAAAGAAAACTTGAATGACAAAGACCCGGTGTGGGGAATGGCGCAAGTCACTTGGAAGCCTTATTGGACTCAAGTGTTCGGCGTAGGTGCTGAGATGGCGGTTCTTCTTCAGAAGAACTACGTCAACGAAGATATCGCCGCTTTGACTGAGCTTATTAAAAAGACACCGACAGATTCAGTAGAAAGAAACCTATTGCAATGGCAATTGGTTTTGAATCTGGGAATCCGTGGCGATGCGGGTAAAGCAGCGCAAGTTCTAGCGCACTTGATGAAAGCTAAAAACAATCCGATTGATAAAGATCTTATGACGATCACTGCGGGTCGTTTGCTTTACCAAAACGGCTTCTTAGATGCTTCTATCCAGTACTACAAAAAGATCGGTAAAAAATCAGACTACTGGTTCCAAGCGCAAGAAGAGATGGCTTGGGCGTTCATGAGAAAAGGTGAGCCGCAAAATGCGATCGCGATCACGAAAACTCTGACTTACCCGCACTTTAAAGGCTGGGTGGGTATTGAGTCTTACCTTCTAAGCTCTTTCAGCAGCTTGAAGGTGTGTGATTATCCTCATGTGCTTGAGACAATGAAAGCGATCAAACCTCAGTTCGGTGAGCACTTGGTGGCTCTTGAAAAATTGACGGTAGATCCAAATCAACCTGCAGTGACAAACTTGATGAAAGCATTGTCTGTAGGACCTGTGAGCCCTGAAAAATTAGGTAAAGATGCGCACATGATCCCAGCGCATGCGTCTCGTGACGAAGTTTTGACGTTGCTCGTGAAAAGACATGCGTACCTGACGAAAGAATCTGAATTGGCTGAACAGCTTTACGCTCGTTCTTTGACATTCGGAAACTTGCAAGGTCAGTTTGAAACTTTGAAAAACCAAGTTCAAACGCGCGCGCAAATGACTCAAGGTGCAGGTCTGCAACGTGTTCAAGAGTTGGCGAAGTCTGAACTAGAAGATTCTAAACAAGTCATGCAACGTCTTCGTATCGTGGAAGTAGAAATGATCCAGCAGGTGGATTCTGCTTCGAAGTTCATCAAGAACGTAGGAACGACAGAATCCAAAATGGGTTCGACGGGTTCCACGAACAAATATGCGATGAGCTTTGCAAATGACAAAGAAATCTGGTTCGACGAACTTTCTAACTTCAAAGTGGACGTAAAAAAAGGCTGCGCGAAAGCCAGCGTGAAGGAGTAAAGAATGAAGTTCGTATCTAAAGCTCTTTGCTTCGTCGTTGCTTTTGGTGCTTTGTCGGGATGTGGAAGTGATTCTCCAGATCTTATCGGTAAAGCCATCCTTAAAAACGAAGAGTTCCAAGAAAAACCAAAAGACTTTACGGTGTTCAACCCGAAGGTCGACATCCTTTTCGTGATCGACAGTTCCGGCAGTATGTCGGAAGCCCAAGCGAACTTAAGCCGCAATGCTTATGCTTTTGCTGATGCCATTTCTAAAGTATCGATCTTGGATTATCACATTGGTGTGATCACAACAGACATGGATGACTGCCGCAACCATTGCGGTAAGTTGGTAGGCCTTCCGACCTTCGTTGAAAAAACAACGCCGAATCTAGTGACGTCTTTGGCTCGTCGTATGGAAGTGGGAACTAACGGAAGTGCCTCTGAAGAGATGTTCGGTCCGGTTGTAGAAGCGCTTTCTCCTTCTTTAGAAGTGGGCGCGAATATGGGCTTCTATCGTCAAGATGCGTTCTTGGCGGTGATCTTCATCACGGATGCGAAAGACCAATCTCGTTTTGCTCCTCAAGATTTCTTGCAAATTTTGACGACGAAAAAAGGGGATGCGTCTCGTGTGTTGGGTTACGGAGTTATTCGTACTTTGGCGCAAGAAAAAGTCTGCGTAGCTTCTGAAGATCTGGATGAAAAATTGGAAGTTTTCCTAGAGTCTGTGGTTAACGGTGACAAAGCTCAGAAAAATATCTTGAGTCTTTGTTCACCAGACTACGGTGTGAAACTTGCGGAGTTCGCAAAAGACATCGTTAAAAGAACGGCGGGGACAGTAAAACTAAGCCGTACTCCTGATGTGAAAACAATCAAGGTTTCTTACGGTACACAGGTGATCCCGAACAGTTTAACTGAAGGTTGGGTTTACGAGCCGTCGACAAATTCTATTCTGTTGTCAGAAGGAATCGTGTGGAATGTGCAAGGACCTGGCGTAGGTCTGACGATCGACTTTGAAGCCATTGATATGGAATAGTCGAAAATTCAAAATAGTTTAAGAAAAGGGCTTCGTAAGAAGCCCTTTTTTATTTTCAAAATCTTAGTACAAATAAATCTCTGTCGGAGAAACATTGATGTCGCGGTAAACGATACCCGTAACTGTGTCGCCCTCTTTCACATTGCATGATGTGATCACGCCAAAAGAGCTGACTTCATCGATATCCAAGGGGCATTGAAAGCTCGGGTTGAGCTGCCAGTTGCCAGTCCAAGACAGTTTCACGCGGCATTGACCGTTGTTTGCTGGTTCAATAGATGCTGCTTTTGCGATCAATTGAGCTTCTAATTGGTTGCAGGCAAAGGCTGGAGTTGCTGCAAAAATTGACAAAATAATCAGAGCTTTTTTCAAGGGGATCTCCTTCTTTTGTGGGGTGTCGTGGGTTTACCACAAGGTCGGCGTGATTTTCTTTAAGATTGTGTCAGGCTCGATGTCGGTTTTAAAAACGCCTAAGTCCTTCATTTATTAAGGGAATTCCTAAAGCATTTTAAACGACTTGTGATTGAGCACTGGCTCTATAACTCAACGCGAAGTCTGACTAATATATTTCATTGATATTAAGGACTTAGAAGTGTTTTATACCTTAATATAGCTAGCTCAAAATATAAGTAGTTAGCCATAGATATTACTTCGTTACTTTTCTGGAGGGAGACTTATGCACCAGAATGTAAACACGGCTGAAAAAGCCTCTTCAACATCTACGATTCCGCAGAAGTTCGTGTACTTCTTTGCTGCCGGCGAAGCCGAGGGCAATGCGGGAATGAAAAACATCTTGGGCGGTAAAGGGGCCAATCTTGCAGAGATGACGTCTTTGGGGATTCCTGTTCCTCCGGGCTTTACAATCTCGACAGAGATTTGCGCGCACTTCTATGAAGCCGGCGGCAAACTTCCAGAGTGGGTTCGTCCTGCAGTGACGACAGCCATGGCGAAAGTGGAAGCGAAGATCGGTAAAAAATTTGGTGATGTGAATAATCCACTTCTAGTCTCTGTTCGTTCAGGGGCGCGCGCCTCTATGCCAGGGATGATGGATACAATCTTGAATTTGGGATTGAATGACCAAACTGTTGAGGGCTTGGCGAAGTCTTCAAACAACCCGCGTTTTGCCTGGGACTCTTACCGCCGCTTTATCCAAATGTACTCTGACGTGGTGATGGGGATGAACTCATCTCTTCTTGAAGTGACTTTGGAAGATATGAAAGAAGACAAGCACTACAAAGCCGACACAGAGCTGACTGTTGATGATTTGAAACTTCTTGTTAAAAAATTCAAAGAGCTTGTTCATCAAATGACAGGTCAGTCTTTCCCAACAGATCCTTGGGAACAATTGTGGGGCGCGGTTTCTGCGGTTTTCCATTCTTGGAATACTCCTCGCGCGATCACTTACCGTGAACTTCACAGCATCCCGGCTTCTTGGGGAACAGCCGTGAATGTTCAATCCATGGTCTTTGGTAACATGGGGGATGACTCTGCAACGGGTGTGGCATTCACGCGCAATCCTTCAACGGGTGAAAAAGCGTTCTACGGTGAATTCTTGATCAATGCTCAAGGTGAAGACGTGGTGGCGGGGATCCGCACTCCACAACCTATCACTAAGATTGCGGCTCAAGGCTCAGGCATGAAGTCTTTGGAAGAAGCTCTTCCGCAAGCCTACAGCCAGCTTGTTGATATTTATAAAAAACTAGAAGCTCACTATCGCGATATGCAAGATATTGAGTTCACAATCGAGCGTGGCGTTCTTTGGATGCTGCAAACTCGTAATGGAAAGCGTACGGCGGCGGCGGCTTTGAAAATCGCTTGTGACATGATCGATGAAAAGTTGATCAATCAAGACGAAGCTTTGTTGCGCTTAGATCCAGGCGCTTTGGATCAATTATTACATCCAACTCTAGACCCTAAAGCTCAGAAAACTCTTTTGGCGAAAGGTTTGCCAGCGTCTCCAGGAGGCGTGAACGGTCAAATTGTATTTACTTCTGAAGAAGCTGTTGAATGGAAAGAGCAAGGAAAGAAAGTCATCCTGGTTCGCGTTGAAACGTCTCCAGAAGACATCGCCGGCATGGTCGCCGCTCAAGGTATCTTCACGACTCGTGGAGGTATGACATCTCATGCAGCGGTTGTCGCTCGTGGTATGGGTAAGTGCTGTGTAGCGGGTTGTGGTGAAGTGGAAGTCGACTACCGTACGGAAACTATGAAAGTGAAAGGCTACGTTCTTAAAAAGGGCGATGTGATCACTTTGGATGGTTCTACGGGTGAAGTTTACTTGGGCGAAGTAAAAACCATCGAGCCAAAACTTGATGGCAACTTCGAGCGCATCATGAAAATCGCTGACCAAGTTCGTAAATTGAAAGTTCGCACAAATGCAGATACTCCGAAAGACGCGCAGACGGCTCGTAACTTCGGTGCCGAAGGTATCGGTCTTTGCCGTACAGAGCATATGTTCTTCGGTGCAGATCGTATCGATGCGGTTCGTGAAATGATTATCGCGGATAATAAATCAGACCGTGAAAAAGCCTTGGTTAAACTTTTGCCAATGCAACGTGATGACTTCTATCAGTTGTTTAAGATCATGGACGGCTTGCCAGTGACGATCCGTTTGTTGGATCCACCTCTTCATGAGTTCGTGCCTCACACGGATGAAGAAACCAAAGAGTTGGCAAAACGCCTGGGCACGGACTATGAACGTCTTCGCGCGAAAGTAAAATCTTTGCACGAGTTCAATCCGATGCTAGGTCATCGTGGTTGCCGCTTGGCGATCACGTTCCCAGAGATCTACCAAATGCAAGTGCGCGCGATTGCGGAAGCGGCTTGTATGTTGATTGGTGAAGGTAAAAAACTAGTTCCTGAAATCATGATCCCATTGGTGGCGACAGATAAGGAATTAGACATCCTTCGCGTTTCCGCGGTTAACGAAGTGAAGAAAGTGCAGCAAGAAAAAGGCATCAAGTTCGATTTCCAAGTGGGAACCATGATCGAGCTTCCTCGTGCCGCTATTACAGCGGATGCGATTGCTGAATACGCGGACTTCTTCAGTTTCGGTACGAATGACTTAACTCAAACGACATTGGGTCTTTCTCGTGATGATTCAGGTCGCTTCTTAGGTTCGTATGTTTCTTCAGGCATCTTGCCTAAAGATCCATTCATGTCTATCGATCAAACGGGCGTAGGTTCGTTGGTGAAGATGGGAACAGAGTTAGGCCGTCGTACGAAGCCAGACCTCAAAGTCGGCGTGTGCGGTGAGCACGGTGGTGATCCAGAATCTATCGAGTTCTTCCACAAGGTCGGACTTGATTACGTATCCTGCTCTCCATTCCGTGTGCCTATCGCTCGCTTAGCGGCAGCCCGCGCGGCCCTTCTAGGCAAGAAACTTCACTAGTGCCTGCTTCTTTTTTGGGTCTACGCTGCAGCATTGTGCGGGACCCTTAAGAAGTACGGAATGTTTTATTCATATAAAAAGCCGCTTTCAAAGAGCGGCTTTTTTATTTCTTTTCACTGCGAAACATACTGTCCCACTCTGAGACGACTGTTCCGTCAGTGACACTTTAGGGGATGCCCATTGTCGGCACTGTCAAAGCTGCAGACAGATTTCGCGTGTCTCACATTGATTCCACACTTAGTTAAGCCCATAGAATCAGGCGAGAAGTCGCCGTGCCAGCCTTCTTGGCAGACCCCTTGCTCTTACCTTAGTCATCAAGGAAAAAAATATATGAAAACAAACAATATCTTTTCGAAAATTTTTAAAGCCCTGGCTCTTGTTTCTTTGTCAGTGTTCCTAGTGAACTGTAGCAAGGACAACAAAAGCTCTACGACAAACACTGGTTACGTTATGCAAAACGGTATTTGCTATCAAAACGTAAACGGACAGCTGATTCAGCAAGCAAATACTTCTCTTTGCTATAACAGCGGAAGCGGCTACGTGATGCAGAATGGTCTTTGCTATCAAAACATCAATGGACAGTTGATTCAGCAAGCAAATACGTCTCTGTGCTACACAAACACAGGCAGCTACGTTTACCAAAACGGCATGTGTTACCAATACGTGAACGGACAATACATCCAGCAAGCCAACACGTCGCTTTGCTCGGGCTACAACACAGGTGGTTACACATCTCAAGTTTGTAGCGGTTACCATACTGATGGTTACCAATGGGTGAACTGCGGTGTTCAATTTAACTGCTCTGGTTACACTTTGATGAACCAGTCTGGTCAAATCACTCGCTGCCAATAGATCCTTGAACTTCCGAAAAGATATGCGGCGCACCACTCATGGTGCGCCATTGTCTGTTTTGATATGCGTAAGAGCTAAGCAGATCTGATCCCCGAAGATATTGCGACGCGAAAAATACGCTCCCAACTCTGCCTAAGTTTTCAGCTTCCCTTCCTGTTTTGTAAGCCTGTTGTTGACATAGTTTCTAACTCTCGCGAGATTGAAATGGTCTTTGGTCTAGCTAGACCAAGGGCGGTATGAGGGGAATGTTTCGTGAGAATCAAAAAAATTGAACTGATTGGTTTTAAGTCATTTAAAGATCGCACCGTCATTCACTTTGATGCTGGTATCACTGGTATCGTAGGTCCGAATGGTTGCGGTAAATCCAATATCGTCGACGCCCTCATGTGGGTTATGGGTGAAATGTCTGCGAAAGATCTTCGCGGATCGCAAATGACTGACGTTATCTTCGGTGGTGCCGAAGGTTATGCGCCACTAGGTATGTGTGAAGTGTCTTTGACGCTTGAAAACGATGGTGGCGCTTTCCCAGCAAAATATATCAAACACACTGAGATCATGGTGACTCGTCGTCTTCACAGAAATGGTGAAGGGGAGTACTTCATCAATAAAGAACCAGCACGTTTGAAAGACGTGCAAGAGATCTTTATGGATACGGGTGCGGGTTCTAAAGGTTTCTCTATCATCGCTCAAGGTATGATCGGTAAGATCATCACGGCGAAACCTGAAGACCGTCGTATGCTTATCGAAGAAGCGGCCGGTATTACGAAGTTCAAAGCTCGTAAGAAAGAATCTCAACGTAAACTTCAGGCGACAGACCAAAACTTGGTACGCTTGCAAGACATCATCGGCGAGTTGAAACGTCAGATCGATTCTTTGCAAAGACAAGCCCAACGTGCTGAGCGCTATCGCAACATCAAGAACCAAATCGAGGATTTGGATCTTTGGTTGTCTTCAGCTCAATACATCGAGCTAAAGCGTGCGGCAGATGAAGCTCAAGCGATTTTCAATGAAGCGCAAAGCATGGAAGTGGAAGGCGAAACAAACCTTTCGACTCTTCAAGGTCAGTTGGAAGTTCTAAAATTGCAAATTCTTGAAAAAGAAAAAGCAGTGGAAGAACAACAAAACGAATTCTACGCAAAACAATCGTCTGTTCAGAAAAAAGAGATGGAGATCCAAGAGCTTCGTTTCGAAATCGAACAGGCTCGCCGTAACGAACAAATGACCGGCACGATCTTGCAAGAACAGCAAGCTCGTCAAGAGCTTTTGGCTCGCGATAAAGCGCAACTTGAAGCGCAAGTGGCCGAACTTAAAGAAGAGTCGGAGTCTTTGACGGCCGCCTTCACTGAAAAAAACGACATCTACCAAAACTTCAACTCTCGCATTGCGGAAGTGGATGAAGAGTTGACGACGAAACGTCGCGAGTTGTTCGCGGTAGGGCAGTCCGAATCTTCTTTGGATGCGCGCGTGAACTCTTTGTCAGCACAAATCGCTGATTTGACAGAGCGCCAAGATAACGAACAACAAGTCGTGAACGAACTTCGCGAAAAACAAGTTGAGTTCGAAGCTCGTCGTAAAAAAGTATTCGGTGAACTTGAAAAAGAACGCCAAATGCAATTGGACTTGGCTTCTGACGTAGACTCATTTGAAGCAAACAAAAAGATCCTGACAGAATCTGTCGCCGAGAAAAAAGCCGAAGTTGAATCTTTCAAAGATTCTTTGAATGAAGTGGCTTCTCGTTTGTACGGTCTAGAGAACTTGCAAAACAACTTCGAGGGTTTCCAAGAAGGTGTGAAGCAAGTCATGCTATGGCAGAAAACTCGCACTCAAGAGATGATGGCCGATGGTTCTGTAGTGACTCACTTCCAACCGGTTTCTGAGGTTGTCGAAGTTCCTGCAGAATACGAAGTGGCGATGGAAGCGGCATTGGGTTCACGCCTGCAAATGCTTCTTTCTTCAGATGCGAATATCGCAGTAGACGCAGTGACACATCTTAAAGAACAAAAATCAGGTCGTTCTAGCTTCCTATCAGCTAGCGACAAAGGTTTGACGTTCAACCGTTCTGAAGCCCCTGTAGGTGAAGACGGTGTTCAAGCCATCCTTAAAGATGTTGTTCAAGCCGCTGATAAATTTAAAAACACAGTGACTTATATGTTGGACGGAGTCGCGATTGTTGACTCTATCCGCACGGCTTTGAATCTTCGTGCAAAATACGAAGGCTGGACATTCGTGACTCTTGACGGGGACACGTTGACAGCGGACGGAGTTTTGACGGGTGGTTCCTCTGAATCAGCGGATTCAGGTGTTTTGAAGCGCCGTCGTGAAATCAAAGAATTGTCAGAGAAAAAAGACGAATTCGCCGGCAAGTTGCAATTGGCTCAGATGGTTTTGAAAAAGACGGAAGAGCAATTGGCCAATGTCTTGAATGATTTCGAAGGTGCGCAAAAACGTAAGATCGATCAAGAGATCAAAGTTACAGAACTAAGAAAAGACCTTGAGCGCGCTGAAAACGAATTGGTGAACGCCCAAACGGCGGTAGAACGCCAAGAACGCGAACTTAAGAAAATCACAGAGCAAGTGGAACTTCAGGAGCAAAAACTTGAAGAATTGAACGAAGCTTTGCTGGAGGCTCGCGAAAAGAAAGTTCTTCTTGAAGGCGAAGTGGAGTCTTTGAATACAGAGTTGAACTCAACTCGTACGGGCTTTGACGGCTTGCAAGCAGAAGTGACAGATCTTCAAGTGAAGTCCGCTTCTAAAACGCAAGAATACACAGGCGTTCTAAGACAGCTTGAAATGGTTTCTAAATCATTGAGCGATTTGGATACACAACTAGCTCGTATGAGCGAAGAGGCTGAAGGTTACAACTCTCAGATGACTGAGAGCCAAGTGACTTTGGAAGAAAAGAAGATCGAATTTGAACGTCTTTTGACGGAAGTAGAGACTTTGAAACTTCAAGTGTCTCGTACAAAAGACGAATACGAAGTGATGTCTGAATCTGCACGCACCATCGAAGAAGAAGCAATGTCTTCTCAACGTGCGCGTAACGAAAGACAGCACAAAATGAACGACTCTCAACTAAAACTTGAGCAGGCGAAGATGAAAGAGCAGTACCTCATTGATTCTATCCGTGAGCGCTACATGCTAAATCTTCCCGACGTTATTGAAAAATACGCAGATCGTGAAGGCGACTTCTCAACAGCGGATGCGGAATTGAAAGAACTTCGTGAAAAACTTGCTAAGATCGGTGAAGTCAATCTTTCAGCGATTGAAGAGTACGAAGAGACAGCTCAACGTTACGAGTTCTTGACGAAACAACACGCCGATTTGACCGAAGCTAAAGAACAGCTTCGTAAAGTGATCGATCGTATCAACAGAATCTGCTCGAAACGTTTCAAAGAGACGTTTGACCTTGTGAACGACAGATTCACTCGCGTATTCCCAGTGCTTTTCGGCGGTGGGGAAGCGAAGTTGGAATTGATCGAAAATGAAGAAAAAGGCGAAATGGGTATCGAGATCATCGCGCGTCCTCCGGGCAAAAAGATGCAAAACGTGTCTTTGATGTCGGGTGGAGAGAAAGCTTTGACAGCGGTAGCGCTGGTCTTCTCGATCTTCCTAGTGAAACCTTCTCCATACTGTTTGCTGGATGAGGTTGACGCTCCACTTGATGATGCGAACGTATTCCGTTTCAACGACCTTGTTCGTGAGATGGCAAAACGCTCTCAAATCATCGTAGTTACGCATAATAAACACACGATGGAAGTGGCTAAGAAACTTTACGGTGTGACGATGCAAGAGCGCGGTGTTTCGACAATGGTTTCTGTTTCTTTGCAGGACATCCACTAGTTCGAAAAACAAAATCAGATCAAAAAAGAAAACCCCAAAGGAAACTTTGGGGTTTTTTATTTTCATATTCAGGCCAAGATCGCAGTGGGACGATCAGTGCTTTCGGACGGGATACTTCGTGCCTTTGATCTTTCCATTGCGAAGGCGGTCCATGGCTTGATTCACAGCCTTTCTGGAAATCGCGACATAGGTGACTTTATCAAGCACTTCGATTTTACCTACGTCAGCCGCTTTAAGTCCGGCCGTTCCGGTTAAAGCACCTAAAATATCGCCAGGTCGCAATTTATCTTTGCGCCCTCCAGAGATAGAAAGAGTCTGCATGCTTGGAAGAGTCATTCCAGTTAACCCATGCTGGTTTTTATAACCTAACGAAGGGCGAAGAAGCTTTCCACCAGTGAGTTTTTCAAGCTCCAAAAGTTTTAACGTGTCTTTGGGATTGGCTAAAGTGATGGAAATTCCCGAACGGCCGGCTCTTCCAGTGCGACCAATGCGATGAACGTAAGTTTCAGATTGTACGGGAAGATCATAATTCACAACCATCTCAAGAGCGTCGATATCTAAACCCCGAGCCGCGACATCGGTTGCGACTAGCAAAGTGATACTGCCATTACGGAACATCGCCATCACTTGATCACGCTCGCGCTGATCAAGGTCCCCGTGCAACCCACCACAAGGAACATCGTTTCTTTCAATGGCGGCAACAACCTCATTCACGGTTGCTTTCATATTGCAGAAGATGATTGTGGATTTTGAAGGATGTTGTTGCAACACGCGCATCAAAACATTCAGCTTTTCATCCTCGTGAGCGTCGTAAACGATCTGCTCGATGGAAGAACTTTCTCCTTCGGGATCGGCGATCTGAACACTGACAGGATTGCGCTGATAACTTTTGCTTAAGGCCTGGATGGATTCAGGAAAAGTTGCGGAAAACAAAGCCGTTTGGCGTTTTGATGGAAGCTCTTTCATGATCGCACGGATTTCTTTTTCAAAACCCATTTCCAGTATTTTATCGGCTTCGTCAAAAACCACTGTAGCCACATCATTCAGATCAATACGATCTCGCGTGATATGGTCTAAGATTCTTCCTGGAGTTCCTACGGCGATATGAACTCCGTTTTCTAAGGATTGCGCTTGGTCCCGGCCGGTCTGACCGCCAATGAGAGAAAGAACTTTAAGGCCTACAAACTTGCGACCCCATTTGCGGATTTCCGTAACAACTTGGGTGGCAAGTTCACGAGTCGGGCAGATGATCAATGCCTGAATGTTCTGATTTTCAAGATTTACTTTATTCAAGATGGGTAGTGAAAAGGCCGCGGTTTTTCCGCTGCCAGTTTTAGCTTGGCCCAGGACATCTTTTCCTTCCAAAAGAAGAGGGATGCTAGCCTGCTGAATGGGCGTCATTTTCTCGTAGCCTAATTCCTGAACGACGGAAAGCAGTTCGGTGCAGAGTTTTAGGGAACGGAAGTCAGTTGAATCCAAAGGAACCTCGAGATCGATTATTTGTCTTTGGTGTACCAGAATGCGGCCTGGTTGCCTAGGTTCGCCCAAGTTTAAGTTGCTTTTCCTGCATGAATTTCACATTGTAGGGCCATGAAAAACGCCAAAGTCGGTCTCGCCATTGGAATCTTGCTTCTGATCGTCCTTTCTTTTTACTTCTTCGCGGCTAGTAAAAAGGGCCCCGACGCATTTTTGCGTAAAACTTTTGTGGCTTCTTCTTCTCAAGCTGAAAAGACCGCTCTTTCCGAGCCACACACTAGCGAAGTTCCCGATAATGAAAACTCTGTTTCGCCTGAGTTCAAAGCCTGGATGGAAACCTCAGTTGAAAACCTCAATAGGTCGGTAGAGTCCCAAGAACAAACTGAAGAACTTCTAAAAACGAAATCGGGGGCATTGTCTGTCCAGGAAAGTCAGTACCTGGCGACGATCGCGTTGCAGTCCTCGGCCCCTGCCAACAGTCGCATTTTTTCAGTGTATTTGTTAGGACTCGAGGCCGTTCACAATTTTTCCGCGATCAGCGCCGTATTAGAAGCCCCCTTGAGCTTTCAGGAAAAGCCTGCGACCCATTCACCGGAAGAAACGCTGGCCATGCAGGAAAAGTCTTTGCGTCGCATGGCCATTGAAGAACTTTTAAAGAGCTACCAAAAAGGCGACCTTCCCCGTGAAAAGGCCGCAGCGACGTTTGAGAAGATTCCCGACGCGCAGTTGAAGAAATACGCCCTCAATCGCCTGGCAGAGCTGACCAAATAGGTGGCAGGCCACATGTTCCGCGAAAAGCATGTGTTTTTTGTAATAGGCCGCATTAATCCTGCGTTTTTTTGGTGATATTGTTCTTGAGGCGAATACACTCTCCGCCAAGTTCATTAAATGGAGGGGATTTTATGAACAAACTTTTCATCGCGTTAGTACTCACGCTTTTGGGTTCTACAAGCTTGGCTGCGGACTGTATTTCAAAAAGTGAAATGCAGACAATCGCTTCACACTTTTCTCAGTTCAGACAATTAGCGAATAAAGATTACTGCTACGACGGCTCGCAAACAGCGAACCTTCTTCAGGCGATCATGTTCATGCGTAAAACAGCGTTTGAACCGAACATGCAAAAAAGCCAGGACGAGTTATTCTCAGGCCGTTTTTCTTCTAGCTGGTATGACTATTTCATCGGCCGCATCGAAGACATTGACGTGCAAGCAAGCTGCCCTAAAGGTGTAGGCGCTTATGTTTATGGATTCGGCAACACCATGTACGTGTGCCCGATGATGTTGACAGAAAGTTTTTCGGCATTAGATCGCGCGAGCGTTTTCATGCACGAAGCTCGTCATATTGACGGTTATCCTCATACAACTTGTTCTCGCGGCGCGCGCAAAGGTCTTTCTGGCGCTTGCGACACGCGCATTTCTGATGGCGGCTCCTACGCGGTGAGCGTTGAAACTTACGCGCAACTGGCTAAGTACGCGACGGACATTCATCCGGCGTTAAAAGCTTACGCCATGTCTTCAGCTGTGACTTACGCGGATGAAGCTTTCGAAGTTCCGGTGAAAATTGATCGTGAGCAAAAACTTTTGTTGATGGCGGAATCGACGCAGCTTTACTCCATGGATCTTGCTGGCAACAACAAGCTGACGGCTTTAGGAAACGCCCCATTCTTGGGTAAAATCGTTCCTCGTGCACAGCACATGATTTTGATTCCAACGGATCGCACTCAAAATGCGCGCTACATGTTCGCTAATAACGAAGGTGAAATTGTGCAGTCTGCGGGTGACTCTATTGTTGAGTACAATACGCAAACTCCGGCACAACGTGCAGAACTTGCTGATCTGCATTTGGGCGCGCAATGGACAGCGAAGGTTTACACTTCAAAAATCACTTTTGCCTGTGACCCACGTTCACCGTCAGCAAAAGACGTAAAGATCCCGCAAGGGGAGGCTGTTAGCATTCTTTACACGAACGGTTACTCTCGCGCGGCTCGTTCGAACTATCTTCTAGCTTCTAATGGCCAAGTGTATGAGTTCGGTTGCAACGAAAGAGGTTTAAGCCCTTTCATTAATCCAGTGAATACGCCGATGGCTTCAGGACTTGTAAGAGCTTACAAAGTGAACGGCCAAGTGATTGGTTTGACAGATGCCGGCTCGCTTGTAGCGGTGAACGGTACACAAACCACGCCGCTGAATACGGGGCTCGACGGACAGATCTACGAGATCGCTCCTCGTGAATCCTTCAGCTTCATGGATGCACAATAAAAAAATCAAAACCCCGAGAGAGATCTCGGGGTTTTTTGTTTTTGAGGTTCTCGTTAATCAAAAAGCTGAACTCCTGCAGGTGAAAACTTCAGGACCTGGTTTTTCGCCATATCGCTGATATAAATATTTCCTGCGCTATCAACGGCGATACCTCGGGGGCCGACAACTTTTCTGCCAACGCCGGACGAGCTAATGGTTGCTTTGAATGCCCCCGTACTGCTGAATATGTGGGCCGTTCCAAGTTGATCAGCCGCGATAATGTCGCCATTGGGTGAAACGGCCGCATCGCCTAAAACTTGACCAAATTTACCACTTGCAGACCCCAATCCACCCGACGAAAACAAAAATGTTCCCGTGGGACTGAACTTCAGCACGTGGTAGTCAGATGCGATATAAAAATTGTTAGAGCTGTCGATACTTATTCCAACGGGAGCAAAAACTCCGCTATCCGGTGTACCCGCAGTGTCGAAGGCTTCAGTGACAACGCCCGTATCTGGATTAAGACGTCTGATTTTTGAGCCCGTCAGCGGGGTGAAATAAAGCTGACCCGCAGAATCCAAAGCCAAGGCGGTAGCTCTCATTCCGATAGGATAGGTCCTTTGCCAATTTCCCGCAGCATCGAACTTTTGAATTCGGTTGCCGTAATCAGCAACAAAGAAACTGCCGTCATTCATGATTGCGATAGCCCCAGGATATTGAAACTGGCCGTCTCCGTTACCGTTTGAGCCCACTTTCATCAAAAAATCACCGTGATTATCAAACTTTTGAATTCGGTGATTGTGGGATTCTGTGACCCAGATATTTTGAGAGGCATCGACTGAAATTTTTTGAGGAATGTAGAAATGTCCATCATCGTCGGAAAATCTTCGCACCAAAGGCGTTGGGTTTAAAGCACCGTCAAATTTTACGATGCCCATCAAATTGGAATCGGCGACAACAAGAGTGCCTTCCGAGTCGATCGTAAAACTTGAAACATACACCGGATAGCTTGTCGGCGACGTTAATAAAACCTGTTTAGATAGCCAAGTGCCCGTGCTGCTGAACCTTTGAAGACCACTTTCGTCTAAAACCAAAATGTCCCCCGAGGAATCTAGAAAAAGATCTTTGAGGCCATAGAACTGTCCATTTCCAGTTCCGTTGCTGCCGAACTTCATGAGGAATGTGCCGCTGGGACTGATCTTTTGAATTCGATGATTTCCAGTATCAGCAACAAAGATATTGCCGGCGGAATCAATTTTTATGTCTTCAATGTTTATGAATTGGCCATCGCCAGTTCCCGAGGAACCGATATTAGCCTGCCACTCTCCAACGCTATTAAATTTTTGAATTATGTGGCGACCGTCAGCCACATAGACATTTCCTGCTGAGTCTACAGCGACTTCTCTCATGTCGTTAAAGTATCCATTGTCGGTCGAACCCACGGGGGTCGCAGGTATTTGCATCAGCCACTCACCGGTCGGGCTGAATTTTTGAACCCGTCGATTCACGTTATCACCGACATACACATTGCCTGCAGAGTCTGAAGCAAGACCTTTAAGTGGATTGAACATCCCTTTGGAGGATCCGAATTCACCAATGGTAAAAAGAACATTCCCGTGTTTATCGAATTTGCGAACAGACGGTGTCGCTGCATCATACACCCAAAGATCGGTGCCATGGGCGAAGACATATTTTGGATCAAACGCGGCCCAAGGACTTCCTAGCGGAAATTTGCTGTTAAAGATTTTGTGATCCGAAGCGGCGGCAATGCTGTTACCCCGTTTTAAAAAGGCATAATACGATTTGGGATCTTTATATAATTTTTGTGGGCGAGTGATGTCCAACGAAGTGGGAAGAGGCCCTGTTTGCCAAGTACAACCGTCCGTAGAATTCACGTTCAAGCGAAGGCACCAAGAGTCATAGTTCGCGCCCGTCATAGTGATGCTGACATTAGCGCTAGTGAAAGGACTGTTGACTGAAAAACTGGTGAACGAAGGTGGAGGAACGATGGTTGCAACTGTGTCGGCAATATTGCCATCGGCATCAGTCAAACGCAAAGTCGTCGTACCTGCCACGCCCGGCGCAGTGAAACTAAGCCCACTGATCGATCCACCACCGCTAAGTATGGCAGCAGTCACAGGAGGTTGCCCTCCTGAATATGTCACTGTGGTAGTTTCTCCTGTTCCAACAGAAAAATCATTTCCGACTAAGGGTTCGTAAACTGTGATTGTCCATTGCGCAGTCACCCCCCAGCTGTCGGTGACTTCAATCGTTTTACTTCCGGAAGTGAGAGCGGAGTAATCACCGGAAGTCGCATCAATGGTTCCGTCGCCAGAAACAATCGAATATGTATACGGAGGAAATCCATTGGATGCCGTAAAAGTCGCTGTAAGTCCCTTTTGCATTGAGGTGCGATTCCCAGCTAGCGTAACAGAAGTCACGACGGTCACCATGGACGTGGCTGTGTTCCCCAACGCGTCTGTAACAATTACGGTATCAGCAGACGCTGTGTTCGGAGCGGTATAAGCGCCGGTCATAAGACTGATAGTTCCGGCACTCCCAACACCCATTGTGTAAGTATAAGGAGGCACGCCTCCCGTCGCTGAAAACAAACTTAAAACCGTCGTCAATAACCGCGCGCTCGACGGAGATGCTGCCAGCTCCGGATTCACGGTGAGGGTGCGATCAAAGGTATTTCCTAAGGAATCTGTCACGCGTAAGGTTGCTACTCCCGTGCCACCTCCCGAAGTGTAAACACCGGAACTTGCGTTGATAGATCCAGGACCCGATATCAATGAATAAATATAATCAGGAACACCACCGGCACCCGAAAGCGTGACGGAGTTATTTGCGGCAATAGTCGCGTGGTTCAGTGAAGAACTTAGCGCGGGATTGACAGTGATATTTACTGAAGCCGTATTCCCAAGACTGTCCGTCACTGTCACCGTCGCAGGATTTGAAGAACCATCTGGAGTGAAGGTTCCGCTTGCAGTGATGCTTCCGCCCGTCGCAGAAAATGAATAGGGTGGCACACCTTGTGTTCCATTATAGGTGTAAGCACCATTTTCGCTCAACACAAGCTGCTTTGGAGAAATATCTAATGAAGCAGTGATGGGAATTTTTACGAAGCTCTCGGTACCCGCACTGTCAGTGATCTTAACAAGAACGTCTCCAGGAGTTGTTCCCGGAGTTAACGTGTTTCCCGAAACAGTCGCATCACCATCAACGACTTCGAAAGTAAAAGGAGATTTTCCAGTAGCTGGAGTCAGGGTAGAGAGATCCAGAGTGTTGTCGACACTGAGAGTGGGCCCGGAAGAAACGTGGGGTAGCGGCGTCTTTCCCCGCAAGCTTGCGATATTTGCGGTGACACCGCAACCAGTGGCAAGCACCAGACTAATAAGGGCCATCCAAACGCGTAATAACATTCTATTCCCCAACACATAAAAAATGAAAACGATCCCGACAAGTGTGTTTTCCTACTCATCGTCATATTATTTTTGGGTACTGAGCTCAATGTACCCGGTTAGAAGGGGACGTCTCATAGAGAGTCGACAAACAGCTCTAAAAGCTGATTTTGATAAGCATCACTTAAGAAAAATACGTGTGAAGTGCTAATAACTGGCGTGTACCAAACACCTGTGTTTCCTGAAAGTCCCGGCATGTGATTTTTTAAAGCTGTGCCGTCGGCATTCACCGAATACAAACTCAGCATGCCGTCTTTCTCTGCATCCGCTCGATAGAACACGCGCGAACTTCCCGGATAAACAAAAAAATCATAGATGTCAGCGTATGAAGGCAGGGTGACTAGCTTGCGTTGTAAAGTCCCGTCCCACTTCACGGCGTAAAGATCCCATTTTCCTAAGGTGTCGATAAGGCCTGAGTAAACGATGGTGCGATCAGCATCTTCTAAGATACGCACGGCTTGTAATGTATTGGCATTGACCTGCCCACCTGCATACGGAGTTTTACTAATCTTTCTAGCATCGGTGCCATCAAAGTTAGAGCTATAGATTTCATAAACTTCTGGAGCCGATTCACTGAGAGTGATCAAACGTTTGTTACTTCCTTCAATAAGCGTTTCTGACCAACTGGTGTTGGCCGTGGTATCTAAGGAAGCGTTGATCGGATACAGAGTTTGTGTGCTGATATTGAAAGTTTTTAATGCCGTCTTTCCGTCCGTGGCCCAATCTCCCTTGATAATAGCGTAGGATGAATCCGGAGTGAAATTACAGTCTGTCGGCATTCGGGCCGTGTCGACGCCGACATCCACAAGATAGTTTGTCGCGGGAGTCGCGACATTCACCAAGCGCACATCATTTCTGCGAGCAACGGTGAGGTAACCCCAATAACAGACCCAAGCTGAGTCTTTAGAGATGGAAAAACCGTTGATGTCAAAAGAGGCTCCAATAGCGGCGTTCAAAGCAACTGGTGCACCACCTGTGAGCGGAATCATGTCCACTTCAATTTTAGTAGCAACTCGATAATCCCAGCGAACGACAATTGCTGAGCCATCGGCAGTGACATCCCATTGATTGATGGTTGTCGTGTGTGAATAGGCCGGCGTTAATTTTGTGTTGCCGGTCCCGTCAAAGTTGACGACATAGATGTCCATCACAGAGTCTGTGGTCAGGTCACCCATGTAAACGATCTTATTTGCGGACTCGATAACCTTGTACTGAGTGATGTTTCCACCCGAGGCGGTAATGGCTGCATTTAGTTTTAAAGGTGTACTAGCGATAGAAGTGTCGGAAATATAAAGTTCTTCTTTCCCAGCCGTGTCCTGGTCCGCAATATAGACAACCTTTGCTCCATCAGTGGTGACGGAAAAGCTTCGTAATGTTCCCCCACCCGTTGGAAAATTTTTGGTCATGCGAAGAACGTTAGATCCATCCGCATCAGCCGCATAAATATGCATCTCTGCGTCCAGCGTTGGGTTCTGTCGGAAAATGATTTTGGAACCATTTGCTGCAGCCATCGGAGCCGGAACGTCACCAGAAATAATTTGTGGCATCGTGATGCTCGTTAAAGACGGAGACGAAAGACTGAGAGACGCTAAGTACACTCCATAGACGTTGTCAGTGATTGTGTCTGCCTGAAATACGGCTAAGTTGCGCGTCCAATCAATGAAATAATTCTGGTTGGCAAACATCACACCGCCCGTGGCGATGGAAATGGCCGGACTGATTTTTCTGATAGAGCTGCCATCCACAGCTGCCAAAAACATTTCATTGCGGGCATCGACTAAAAGATCAGACACAAAAACGACTCGGTCACTGTTGGGACTTATTTTAATAACCGGGTAATCGTGCGCAAAAGTCGCGACAGAATTCGTCGTCAATTTCACCGGCGGTTCTGATCCGTCGACCTTCGCGCTATAGAGGTCGAATCTCATATCGTTGGTGGAAGCATAAGCAACTCCAGATAAATCCGCCATGAAAACCACGCGGGTATTATCAGGAGTAAATACGATGGAATCTTCTTTGTATCCGCCGTTAACACCGTTGCGTGTCGCTGCAACCGTCGTGATTTGATGAGAGTTTGTGCCGTCCAGATTAGCAACGAAGAGATCGTAGTAGTTCGCATTCGTGATCATGCCGAACCCTAGCTTGAGGGAATCTTGTGACCAAGCGTAGCTAAGAAGATCATTGGTGTTACTGGTGCAAGCAGGAGAGGCTTGCGTCTCTGCTTTCGTTTCAAGATTTAGAACAAGCAGCGAGTAACAACCCGCAAAGGGTCGATCGATACGATAAGCTAGGTATTTCGAGTTGGGACTGAAGGCACCGATCTCTACGAAGCCTTGAGTTCCCGTTGCAGAAATATTTGTGATTTCTCCGCTGACTAAAGAAACCACCGATAATGCCGTGTTAGATCCACTTAGGTAAGTTTGATTTTCACGGTAGGTCACCCATTTACTGTCAGCACTGACGCGATAACCAGCGTAAACACTTTTTCCCGCCGCCATCGTCGGGCTGATCTTACGAAGGTTCGTGCCATCTAATTTTACGGCGTACAGGTCAATGCCTTCGTCGGTATCTTTGTCGGCGCGGAAGATCACTTCTTCTCCGTTCGGAGTGATAAGAAAGTCACGCACGTCACCGCCGTTAACCAGAGTGCCGTTCAATTTTACTTGCGCACCCGAAAGTACGTTGATCGCATAAAGATTAAACTCGTTGTCTGTGGATTCAATGTCACCCAAGGCGACGACAATATCTTGATTGGGGGCTAATGCGTAATTCGTAACACCACCCACGGGATTGGCAGATGTAGGCCCCATCAAGACCTTGTCATCGGTTCCATCGATCTTCACAGAATGAAGTTCGCGAAGTTGAGCCCGACCAATAGTGGAGCGCACATACAAAGCCCGTCCATGTTTAGGTACGGCCGCTAGGAACTTCGCGGTATCTACTCCCCATTGACCCGAAAGAGGATTGATGCGAGTCAGACCGGTATTGTTGAAGTTCACAATGCCGACGTCGACAAGGTCGTCGTTGCGAAGAGGACTTGCCATCAGGATGCGACCGCTATCTCCGTACTGGGTGATGATTCGCACCGACGGCACGCCCGTGGCGGTAATATCCGGACTGATTTTTTGCCAGCGTGGATAAGCGATGTTCGCAGTGGCTGTCGTAGAAATATTTCCGGCAGAGTCGAAGTGCTGAATATAGAAATCAATGGAGCTGGCCGTTTCAGAAGAAAGGTCGAGTTTGATTTGCCATTTTTGCGATGCCGAACACACCGCCAAATATTCTTGAGAAAGCGACGTTGATACTTTGACAACATGGAACGGCTCTGAACAGTCACCACCGACCGGGTAGTCGGCCTTCAGTGACGACAAGGAATAGTTCTGACGATTATCCAAAGGATCCACGGAAACGACGGGCGGAGTTAAGTCCACAGTGACGGTCTCGGTGTCTTCCGATGTTTTTTTCGCTTCGGTCTCTTCTTGGCGGGCAGCGAGGGCGTAATCACCATCGGTGATTCCATCCAGGTCCATTGAGATAACGAAGGTTTTGTCCGACAGGCATGTCGTGTTTCCTGTATAAGAGCCTAATTGAACTTGCACTTCTTGACCCACGTGAGCACAAGAGCCCATCACAGAATAAGAGCGGTAATTCGAAGAGGAAACAGCCTTATTGCTGTCATCGAAATTCAAGTGCAGTCGGTTGGTACTACGAAAATCTTCGAGCGATGCATCCAATGAGCAGGCGGAAGTGAGAAGGCAAATAAGCAGAACGTACCGGTAGAGATTTGCACCCATGCAGATCTTTTCGGTCCATTAAGAAAAAATGTTGAGTATCAAATTGAGATTTTCCGAATGAAAATGGCGAAATATGAATGCGAATTTTTGCATCGCAAATATCCCTGTTTTGACGCAAAAGGAACGCCCGGTTTGCGAGATATTCCTCAAAAAAATACGACTAACGAAGAGCATATCCTCCGTCGGGATACAATGTCGAACCGGTCATATATGTATTCTCCAAAAGGAACAAAACGGTGCTAGCAACTTCGTCGACGGTCCCGACTTTTTCTAAAAGATTGGCTTCGCAAAAACTTTTAAAAGCAGCTTCTCGGACTTCCGCAGGTTGCTGCTGCCAAAGATCGCTATCAATAGTTCCTGGAGAGACTACATTCACACGAACAGGTGCTAATTCCGTTGCTAATGCTTTTCCCAAACTTTCAATCGCACCGTTGCAGGCGGAGTAAGCGGCACCACCCGAGACGGGGCGAACGCTGGCAGCTCCTGACATTAAAACAATGGCTCCTTCCGAAGAAATTTTTCCGATAGAATGTTTTACGGCCCAGTACTGACCCCAAAACTTGGATTTGAAGGGACTTTCGGCGACCTCATCGCTGATCTCCGTCATCATTCCGCGTCCGTAAGAAGCGCCCGGTGAAAATAAATAATCAAAAGAGTCTACGTTTTTGAAAAAGGCGGCTATAGATTCTTTGTTCGTATTGTCGATTAAAAATCCGCTGGCGGACTTTCCCAAAATGGAAAGAGCTTTATCCATTTTTTCCTGCGTGCGACCGCCGACGATTACTTTGCCGCCGCCTTTGATAATGTTTTCAGCAACACGCAAGCCAATGCCTGAAGTTCCACCAATAATAACAGCCGTTTTTCCTTTGAATTTCATGCGGTCTTCCTTTTTTAGATAAAGAAAAACCCCAGCGTCGGAGGGATGAACACTGGGGTTTTTGCGGCGGGATCTACTTCACGTACTGAATAATCGAGTCTTCTGCGAAGCGGACTTTTTTGAGATTTTGGAATGAGTCTTCAGGATGTCTGTATCCTAAAGCAACTGTAGCAACGGACTTCCAGCCTGTTCCTTGCAAACCTAAAATTTCATCGTAGGCGGCAGGATCAAAGCCCTCCATCGGGGTCGCATCAATCTTCAACATCGCTGCGGTTTCTAAAAGAAATCCCATAGCGATGTAAGCTTGACGTTGCGACCACACGCGAATTTTTTCATCTGGAGCTTTAGCTAAATTTTCAATCATCATACTTTTATAGCCGTCCAAAGAAGCGGGAGGGATGGAGCGGACTTCGGCGATACGATCGATATATTTTTGGATGTAAGCCTCGTCCATTTCTTCTTTATATAAGAAGACGACATAGTGGCTGGCATCGGTCACTTGGGTTTGATTCCAAGAAACAGTTTTTAATTTTTCACGCAGGGCAGGATTTTCAATGACTAAGAATTTCCACGGTTGAATTCCGTAAGAAGACGGGGCGAGTTGCAAAGAATCCTTTAATACTTCCCAATCTTTTTCTGAGATCTTTTTTGTAGCGTCATAGCGTTTTGTTGCGTAACGCCAGTCCAGAGCTTCTTTAATACTTGTATGAGTCATATATTCTCCCTGATCTGCTTAATGTAACAGATATGAGCACAATATAGCGGGCTTGAAATTTAATTGCAACAATAAAACGCACATTTAAAAGTCCTATAAACCGCTTAAATTGATTTAGGGCCCTAAGTCCTTAAGATTGTTTATTTTTAGGGATTGAGGTAAGATCTCTTTATGGTCGATCAAAGATTTTCTGTCTCAGTTCATATCATGACAGTTCTTGCCTATCACAAGGGCGAGCTGCTGACTTCAGATCAGCTCGCAAGTAGCATTCGCACGAATCCCACCGTGATTCGTCGTTTGGTTTCTCGCTTGGTTGATGCCGGCCTTTTGGAATCTTTCAAAGGAAAATCGGGTGGAGTAAAGATCTTAAAATCTCCGAAAGAAATTTCCTTAAGAGAAATCTACACGGCCGTTTGTGATAAGAAGTTGATCGCCACTCCAGATAAAGAACCTATGAAACAATGCCTGGTTAGCTGCAACATGGGAAAACTCATGGATGAAGTCGCTAACGGGATCGAAAAAAACTCGATGGAGTATTTGTCGGGAATCCGCCTTTCTGATCTTTGCGGAAAAATTAAATAACAGTTAACGAGGTTGTTGTGACTCCTCATCATCTACCCGAAACAATCGCAGCTTCGCGAGTGACTTTAAAAAAGCACCGCATTGAGCTTGCGACAGAAATGTTTCGTCGTGTGGATGAGGACCGCGAACGCTTAGGAAAATTTCTTCCCTGGGTGGCGTGGACCAAAGGTATTCACGATGAACGCGAGTACATTGAGATGACCCACAAGCAGTGGGCGGATTTCAAGATGTTCGATTACGGCGTTTTTCTAAACGACGGTGATGTCTATTTAGGAAATGTCGGCGTTCATACTATCGCCTGGGAGCACAACCGGTGCGAATTGGGTTATTGGATTGTCGGCGGTTATGAAGGTCAAGGCTATGTGAGCGAAGCCGTGAAGGCGTTAGAAAAAGTTCTTTTTGATGAGGGCTTTTTTCGGATTGAAATCCGCTGCTCTGGGGCTAATGCGCGATCGGCTTCCGTGGCTTTGCGCTGCGGTTATATGCTCGAGGGTCGTTTACGCAAGCACTGTATTGAAAACGGCCAAAGACGCGACACTCTTATTTATGCCAAGTTGAAAAATGGAAATTAAGAAAATCGACGAACTTCATCGCAAAGCCTGCGAAGAAGGAAAAGACAGTTACATAGATCCTGAAACTGGATATTTGGTTTTCACCGAACTCTTTCACAAACGTCGCGGCCATTGCTGCAATTCAGGCTGCCGACACTGTCCTTATAAGAAAAAAGAAAAAACGCCAAAGTAGAAAACACGTTTTAAGTATTGGCAAAATAGGTGTGGGTTTTAGGTAACATAAAATCTATGAAACTTCCTTTGACAAAAACGCAACAGAGGTTGCAAAAAAAGTTTTCACAATCAATCAGAATACCCCACGGACATCCCCGACGTGTCGAAGAGTTCGACATTTCTGAAAAAACAAAAACACAAGATTCTGTTTTTGAGGCATAGGACTTCTGTAAACCCCTGTTATCCTTGGTTGCAGGTGGGGTGCGTCTGTATGTCTTTTAATTATAACAAGAATAAAGACCATAATTCGCAAGACAGTTTCTGGACGTCGTATTCGGACTTGTTCTTGGGTTTAAGCACGATCTTTCTGTTGCTTTACGTGACGGCAAGTTTGCGTACGGGGACCGAAGGATTGCGAAATCAAATCGAAAATCAAAAGCTTTCCATGAAAGTGGAAGAGCTGGAGCATCAATTGAAGATGTATGAATCAGTCAAGAATGACTATCTGGCAAACCAGGCCACGAAGGACGAAGCGCAAGAGTATCAGGAGCTTATGGATAAGCTCACTCTCTTGCAAGAAGATGCTAAGTCGGAGAAAGACCGCTTAGTGCAAGAAGCTTTGGAAAACGAAAAGAAAGTCAAAGCTCTTAATAAGTACCAGCAAATGGTGCGCAACGTTCTTAACGCCAATAAAATGGCAAAATCTAAGATCATCAACCGTGATGACCTTATTAAAGAACAAGACGTGGAAATCGAAACTCAAGAAACAGAAATCGCCGACTTGAATCAGGATATTCAAGAAAAGAAGCAGCTTATTGCTCAAGGCGAGCTTAAAATCCGTCAGACTCAAGCCGTGTTGCAAAAGCGTGTGAACGATCTTCGTGCCGCTTATAAAATGAATAAACTCACGAAGAACTTATTCGAACAAAAAATGGCGCAGGCTCGTGCGGAAAGCCAACAGAAAGTTCAGCAGCTTTCGCAAGTCAATGCGCAATATCAGTCTCAGCTTCAAGAGGCGACAACTCAGTTGGGGCAAGCTCAAGGAGAGCTGGCTAAAACGCAAGGTTTGTTAGCGAAAAAAGAGGGTGAAGTCGTGGGCCTCAGCGGGCAGCTAGCTGAAACCAAAGCTCAAGCGCAAGCACGTATGGCGGCGATGCAAGCAGGCTTTGCGAATGAAAAAGCTGGCATGGCGGCCGGATTCGCGAACGAAAAAGCGCGTCTGCAAGCAGGGGTGGCTGCGGCTGAAGCTCGTGCTCAAGCCGAGCGATTGGCGGCAGCGCAAAGAGCGGCCGCACTTCAAGGTCAATTGTCTGATACTCAAGGGCAGTTAGCCAAAGCCAAAGCTGAAATTGAAGCGCGTAAAATGGTGGCCGGAGAAATTCAAAGAGGATTTGCTAAAGCCGGTGTGAAAGCTGATATCGACATGCAAACCGGCGACGTGGTTTTGGATTTCGGTCAAGCGTACTTTGATAGCGACTCAGACCGCTTGAAAGCCGAGATGAAGGGTGTCCTTGAAAAAGCGATGCCGATTTATTCCAAATCTCTTTTTGGCAACCCAAGAGTTTCAGACAAAATTTCAGCTGTCGAGGTGATCGGTTTTGCGTCGCCAACTTATCAAGGACGTTTTATCGATCCGCAAAGTAGCAAGCCTGAAGATAAAGCGGCGATCAAGTACAACATGGACTTGAGTTACCGTCGTGCGAATTCCATTTTCAGTTACATGTTGGATCAACAGAATGTGTCCTTTGATCACCAAAAAGAACTTCTGGGCCTGATGAAAGTTTCTGGTCGAAGTTTCTTGGAAGTGATGAAAGTACAAAATAGAAACGTCGCTTCCGCAGCCGAGTTCTGTAAGCAGAACGACTGTAAGAAAGCGCAACGTGTGATTATTCGTTTTAGCATGGATCAAAAGAAATAGGGGTGGGTTGTGACGTCAAAAGCTTTAGCAGAATATTTTATTATATTTCTACCTTACGCGATGGGCGCGGTGTTCATGGTCGGCTTCTTTTTCAGAGCCATGATCTATTACACGGTTCGCCGTCATGAGTGGTTTGCCAAAGAGTTCGAAAAACGCGTGAATCGTTTTATCGAAGGCGAAGTGCCGGGCAAAGCTCAGGGTGTTTCGTTTTATGTTCTTTCTAAAAAACTTTTAGAAAGAACATATTATGAAGTCTTTGAAATCCGCGATCGCATGAAGCGCCGTAAACCCGATTCCATCATGGCGACAAGCGACCGCGTGTTTTTGGTTCGCCAGGGCTGTGCATGGCTGGTGAAAGACATTCTTAAACAAGTGAAGTTCTTAAAGTGGAGTGAGGGAAATCCTAAACTCTTGAATATCACGAAAGCGACTTTGCAACATAATCCTTGTTTCAATCGTGTGTTTGGTGTGATCCCGATGGTTGGACTCAATGACTTGATTTCCATCCTGCCGGGGCTTTTCGTTGTCGGTGGTATCTTAGGAACCTTTATTGGTATCGCCGGAGGTCTTCAAGAATTAGGAACGATGAATCTTCAGGATTTGGAAAGCACGAAGAACATCATGGACCGTTTCCTTCATGAGATCTCATTTGCGATGAAAACATCCATCGTGGGTATTATCTTCTCGCTTCTATCGCACGTGACAAACGTGATTCTTTCTCCAGAAAGATCCTATGTGTCTATGGTCGACCGTTTTGAAAGTGCTTTGGATTTGTTGTGGTACCGCAGTGACAACAACAACTTCCCTGATCATGAAAGACCTTTTGATGAACATCGTGATGCCGTTGAAGCTTTGGCCGAGGATGCTCTGAATAAAGAGATAGGAAAGGCAGCCATTGCCCGAGGTGCGTAATTGAATAAGTTTACTGTCACAATCCAAAGGAAGGATCAGGTGCTCAGCCGAGAGGTGAACAAAGACTCGTTCACCATCGGCCGTTCTGTCGATTGTGATATCGCTTTAAACGATAATCACATCAGCCGTGTGCATCTTGTCGTCAATCGTCGTTGGAACCAAATTTGGATCGAAGATAAAAATTCGTCCAACGGGACGTTTATTAACGGAACGAAGATTGTCCAAGGCACGCCTGTCAATGTCGTTGTGACCGACAAAGTCCAACTAGGCCGTTCTGAATACATTCTGACTTTCGATCTTAAGACGGATGAAGTGGAAGAACCACTGCCTCAGGAAGAGCCTGTTCCCGAAGAGGAACCGGTTCTTCCGGATACAGTGGCGATGCCACCACCCAACACTCCGCATTTCCAAGCCGAAAAAATCCTGCATGAAGCAAAACGCAAAGCCGCGCAGATTATTTTAGAAGGTGAAACCCAAGCTGAAAAACGTGTTCAGGCCATTTATCAAAAGGCGCGCGAGGCGCAATCTCAGGCGGAATACTTTTATCAAACGCGCATGGCAGAGGCTCATAAAGAAGCGGATGCCATTCTTTCTGATTTCCAATCTCAAGGACGTCAACTGTTGACCGAAGCTCGCAAGATGGCTCAAGAACTGCGAGAAGAAGTTGATATGTACGTGCAGTCTTTAAAAGACAAAGCCAAAGTCGATTCTGAAGACATTGTCTCAGAAGCGACGCTGGCGGCAGAAAAAATGAAAAGCGAGGCTTTAGAAAGTGGTCGCTTAGCGGCGCAGACCGAAGCGGACAGTATGCTGCGGGGAGCTCGTGAAGAAGCGCAACGCATATTGGAATTTTCTCAACTGCAAACGGCAGAAGCGCAGGAAAAATTGCGTTTAGATAAAGAAGCCTTGGAAGTTCTTGCTAAAAATCTGCAAGAAACTGAAGAAAAGCTTCGAACGGCACAGTCCACTTTGACAGAAACGGATCAGCGCAACGCCGAGCTGACAGAAAAAAATCAGCTGGAAGAAGAACGCGCCGAAGCTCTTTTGAAGAGCGAAGCTTTGCGCTTAAAAGAATTGCATGACAGTGAAGAACTGCGTCTTAAGAATTTGCTTGAAAGTGAAACGGCGCGATTAACGAACTTGCGCGAAACCGAAGACGCGCGCTTAAAAGAAATTGTCAGTAAAGAAGATCAGCGCATTAAAGAGCTTCTATTAAAAGAAGAAACTCGCGTGAAAGAGCTTCTGACTTTGGAAGACTCAAAGCTCAAGGAGCTTCGTTTAGCGCAAGAGATGTTCACCCAACAAAACACCAAGCTTGAAGAGTCCATCAAAAACCTTCAAGAAAAGCAGGCGCATCTTAGCATGGACGTCCGTGACATCGAAGCGAAGAAAGCCCACTTGTTTAAGGAATACGACGCGCAGAAGATCTTCCTGAATGAAAAACTGGAAAAAGAAAAATCGCAGATGGTGAAAACGGAAGAAGAGCGCCTTGAAGAAATGCGTCTAGAAATGTCTAAGCGCCTTCAAAAAATGGAGCAAGATCTTCTGACCGACGTGATTCAGAAGAAAGCCTCTTTAATTAAAGAAATCCATGCCGCCGTTGAAAAAGAGATTGTGATGCTAATGGAGCCAGCTCAGTGGCGTAATATCTCTAATTCAGTAGAAAACCATATTAAAGAAGCCATCGAGGGCAAAGTGGCCTCGCTCGCACAATCGTCGACCGCATCCTCATCTAAACCGGTTGATTTGATGAAGAAACGTAAGTCAGAAAAAGTCCGCTGGGCGTCCATGGGGCTTGCCATGGGGGCGTTGGCTTATTTCGTCAGCCAAGTTGTTGTAGAGAAAGTTTCTTCGGATCAGGCCCCCATGCAAAGCCTTGTTGCTAAGGAGGCGAAGAAACGACAAGAGGATTTGGAAAAACGGAAATTCAATCCTCCGCAAGCCGAAGAAGTTAAAGACTCGTACACCGATGCCGTTATTTATACGAGAAATTTTCCGGAAATTTACACCGACGAGCAGTTTCAACAAAAGTTTTATAAATCAGCAGCCCAGTATCTGTTGAAGACCTGGCGTGTAGATGAAGATAAATCCATTCAAGTGATATCGACCGCGAACGCCTTGGTTAAAGAGCTCAATGACAAGCGCGCGAAAATTCATCCGGACTTTATTAAGGAAGGTATCGAGAAGATGCGCCAGCTTGAAAAAGACAGCCTGGTGCGCATGAAAGATATCTTGGGCTCTGAGGTGCGCGTAGAATCCTTCCGACGTTTTGAACGCAATTTCTATAAAGAAGAAGTGCAACGTCGTCGCATGGCGCAGCACTAATCATTAAAAAATTCATCTTTTGGAATATCGGGAAGTTCAATGATACCACGGCTTCCAAAGCGCGTGGTCATCGCCATCGTCACTCGGCGCAGACCCTCGATATTGCGGCCATTTTTTCCTAGCAGCACTCCGTAATCGTCGGGATGACACTCCACCTTATAAACTGTGGTTCTGCTGCCAGCCGTATAAGTGACGTTTACATCGCTTTCGTTCGTCAGCATGGTTCTTAAAATTGAAAGAATGATGTCTTTGACTTCGTCTCGGAAAGGGCGCATTTGTTGGTCCATTTTACTTACCTGCCGTACTAAAATTGCTTCCTCAAAATCGGGAGGCGCAGAAGAAAAACAAAGGCTAGTTTTGTGCAACCCTCTTATCAACATGTGTTTTGGCACGACCTTCACTCGACCAATGACGGTATAAGAACACCACTGGTAGAATTATACCGTATATATAAACTTGATTAGGTGGCATCCATAGAGACAAAATATGAGAAGCTGATGGTCCGAATTGCGGTGAATATAAAAAGAATCCGCAAGAACAAGGGCCTATCCCAGCGAAACATGGAGGATTTCGGCTTCGATCTCCGCAACTATCAAAGGTTGGAGGCGGGGAATCACTCGCCTAGTCTCTACACACTTCATAAACTCGCCTTGGCATTCAGGGTCGAGATCTCTGAATTTTTTGAGTAAATTTTTAATTCGACTCTTTAGAACTTGAGGAACACTCCGATAACCCCAGCATGTTTACGGTATAAAAACACCACTAGGTGAACTTTGACCGTCTTCGAAAACAATCAAACACATGCAGGGGATGAAGTATGTTTGCGCGCTTTAGCTTGAAAGCCAAGATGATATTGGCTTTTGTCGGAATTTCGATGTTGTTATTATTAGTAGGTGGTATTGGCTGGCAATCCAATCGCACCGTCGTCGGTGTTTACAGTGTCATTGCCAATCAGAATTTACCTAACGTGAACAGCATTGGTCGCATTCGTTACCGCGCTCAAGAGCTGAATCGCACGATCTTACGCGCCTCTTTGGCGAAAACTCCGCAAGAGGTTTCAAAGTGGCACGAGGAATTCAAGGAGTCCATCGTTCGCAACGACGAACTGACGAAAAAATATTTAGAAGTTCCTTTCCTTCCGAATGAGGAAGTCATCTTCGCCAAAGTAGATGCGGGCTGGAAGAAGTTCGTCGAGGGCGGCGAAAAGTTGATGGAGGCCGCACTGAAAGGTGATCAAGCCTCTGTGGATAGAATCTTGGACGGTGAAATCCCGCAACTTCGTCGCAATCATGATGACGCTTTGTCAGAACTTTTGGTTTTCCACGAAGAAGCCGTGAAACAAGCCAAGATCAAAGCGGCGGAAGCCACTTCCCGTGGAGAAACTTTTGTCATCATTATTATCGCTGTTGGATTTTTGGCGGCGACATCCGTCGGTTATATTTTCGCGACCTCTCTTGCCAAATCTTTGACTCGTATCAGTGGTGAGATTTCAAACTCTGCAGATCAAACGTCAGCTTCAGGAACTCAGTTGTCAGCCGCTAGTCAGCAGTTGTCTTCAGGTTCTTCGGAGGCGGCGGCATCGCTTGAAGAAACTGTGGCTTCCATCGAAGAGCTTTCCAGCATGGTGAAGTTGAATGCGGATCATGCGAAAGAAGCCAATGCTTTGTCGCAGAAATCCAAAGATTCGGCTGAACATGGTGAAAGTGAAATCACAAAATTGATCGGCGCGATGGAAGAAATCGCGAAAGGCTCAAAACAGATTGAAGAAATCATTACGGTTATTGACGACATTGCTTTCCAAACAAATCTTCTGGCCTTGAATGCGGCGGTCGAAGCGGCTCGCGCGGGTGAGCAAGGAAAAGGCTTCGCGGTTGTTGCAGAAGCCGTCAGAAATCTGGCGCAAAGAAGTGCCGTAGCGGCGAAAGATATCACGACCTTGATTCAAGAAAACGTTTCTAAAAGTGAAAATGGGGCTCGTGTAGCAAGTCAAAGTGGATCGGTTCTTAAAGACATCGTCACTTCCGTCAAGAAAGTGGCGGATCTTAACAACGAGATTTCCGTGGCCAGCCAAGAGCAGGCAAGCGGTTTGGAACAGATTTCAAAAGCGATGAATCAATTGGATCAAGCAACTCAAGGAAATGCGGCTTCTTCAGAAGAAGTGGCGGCTTCCTCGGAAGAAATGTCAGCACAAGCTGTCTCTTTAGCAGACCTCGTGGTGGATCTTCGTACGTTGGTTCAAGGTGTGGGCTCGGCACAACGTGCGGCCCCCGCTTCCCAATCGAAAGCTCCTCTGGCTTTCAAACCTTCCATGAAAACAGCTATGGTGAAACGCAAAACCGAAATGGAAAGCGTGCTTCCTTTGGAAGACGGTGACCGTAAAGTTGGAAATGTAGCCGGCTTCTAAGTTATCAAATCCGTTTAAAGCTGGGCTGCAACCGAAAGACGCGGCCTAGCTTTTAGATTCATCTAGTCTCTAAGGCGAAAGTGCGCTAAATAAGATGGTTTTAGAACTATCTGTGACGCACGCTGTTGGAGGTTTTATGATGTCAGCCGGACATGCACAACAAATCGAAATTCTGTTTTACGTCGTAGGACTTCTTCTTTTTGTTATCTTTGGTGTCATCATCCTGAGTTACTTGCGCCGCACGCGCCAACCCTCTCAACAACTACCTCATGAAGCAAAACGTGAAATGCCGACAACGGCAGAACCAGCTGAGGAAACAGAAGCGGTCTTAGCTCATGTGGATTCCACGGGTCAGATCGTTTCTGATATTGAAGCTCCTGCCATTGACCTCAAAGAAGCCTTAAAGAAAACAGAAGAAAATCTTTTCGGTCGCATTCGTAATCTATTTAAAAGTGATTCTGGCAGCGCTCATTTAGATGAGATTGAAGAGATTCTTTATACGAGCGATTTAGGTCCGACGACAGTGCAAAGACTGATGGCCGCTTTGGAAGAAAAACTTTCTAAGAAAGAACGTGCCGACTACGACACGGTTCGCTCGGCTTTAAAAGAAGAAATCAAAAATATTTTCGCCGGCTCTCATTCCTCAACACCTGAACAGGGCATTTTGTCCAAAATTCAGTTCGCGGAAAACGGACCGACAGTTCTTATGATCGTGGGTGTGAATGGCGCCGGTAAAACAACTTCTATCGGCAAGATCTCTTCCCAGTTAGCTAGCCAAGGCAAAAAAGTTTTAGTCGCCGCGGGCGATACTTTTCGTGCCGCAGCTGGTGGGCAATTGAAGGTTTGGACTGATCGCGCGCAAGTTGAAATCTTCTCTCCAGAAGGAGTGACGGATCCAAGTGCCGTGGCGTTTGATGCTGTCGCAAAAGGAAAAGCGCAGAACTATGATGTCGTGATCGTGGATACAGCGGGCCGTTTGCACACACAAGCGAACCTCATGGAAGAAATTAAAAAGATGAAGCGTGTGATGTCCAAGGTCATCCCGGAAGCTCCTCATGAAACTTTGATCGTCCTTGACGCCAACTCAGGCCAAAACGCTTTGATGCAGGCCAAAGAATTCCACAATGCCCTGACTTTAACCGGTGCTGTTCTAACTAAAATGGATGGAACAGCCAAAGGTGGCGTGGCTGTTGGCCTTGCGCAAGAGTTGCAAATCCCTATCAAATTGATTGGCGTGGGCGAAAGAATCCAGGATCTTCGCACTTTCTCTTCACAAGAATTCGTCGATTCTCTTTTTCAGTAATGTCTAAATAAGATCGCTGACCCGATTATTTTTGGTCAGCGATGTCTTGAATTTTATTAGACGGGTAGACGTGAAATCCCGGATGAAAATTCAAAATAGCGATCGCCATGGCTTTCGCAATGTCGCTGGCTTTGATCGCGCGGTATTTTTTCAATGGACCCACTAAAAGAGGATTTACATAAGGACTGAGTTTTTGTGCGATGTCTTCTCCTGCACGCTGTTCTTTGCGATCTCCCAAAATCAATGAAGGTCTGAAGACTTCGATCTGTGGAATCTTTAGGGTGCGCAAATCATTTTCCATTTCGCCTTTCACGCGATTGTAAAAGACTGACGAATTTGCATCCGCACCCATCGCTGAAACAACTAAGAACTTCTGCGCACCGACTCTTTCGGCGACTTTTGCAAACTCAATAACATAATCATGATCTACTTTGCGGAAAGCTTCTTGGCTGCCGGCCTTCTTGATGGTGCTTCCTAGGCAGCAAACAAAGATGTCGGCTTTTAAAGCCGAGTCATAATCTTTCAATTTGTTGAAATCCAAAAGAATGTTTTCGATGCCGGCAGGAAGTCGCCCCAACGGAGAGCGAGTGACAGCTTTGACAGAAGAGATTTCATCAAGAAGCCCTAAAAGCACAAGGAGCTCGTGTCCCACGAGCCCCGATGCGCCAACCATACATACACTGGCAGGATAATTCATTAGTTCCCTCTAGGTCCTCCGTTATCCTGTTCAGCTTGGTATTGGATCTCTGGAGGATTGTGTGATCCCGTTGTTGCTAAGAACTCTGGAACTGTCGTTCTAAAGTCAGCAAGACCGCTTACTTTGATCACGCCTTTTGTAAGACGAGAATCAGGGTGAGCGTAATCCACAAAGCGTCCTTCGTCCACTAAGAAGTAACCACGGAAGTTTGTTTTGTAAGCGTCTTCTTTTTTACCAGAGTCGATTCTGTAACGGTCACCGCTCTTACCAGAAGCAGCACCACGACCGTAGTTTAAACCCATCGCGTTTGGATATTGATCAATCGCGTACTGACCGGCCTCAATCAAGTTGTGGTCAGGAATAACCTGGATGGCTTTTTCGATGATAGTTTTTGCGTCCGCAGTCAGACCACCACTTTGTTGAGCGCCATTCGTCAACAAGATGTAATCCCAGTTGCCCGGTCTTTCATATTTGTCAGCGTAGCGTGGAAGAGGCGTCACTTTTTTCTTGAAGAAACCAGAAACGATTTCTTTTTCGCGAGTCGACTCACGCGCATAAACACGGTAGATGTCTGTGCCCACTGGCAACAAGCTGCGTAGGTAAGCAATCGCGCGATTTTCAAGGCGAGTACAGCCTGATGAACCTGGGTTCGAGAACAAGTTCATAAAGAAACCACGAGTCAGCTCGATAGTTTCAGAACCGTCTTTACCCCAACCAATAGTTCCGTGCATCCATTGGTAGTTCATGCCATTGGTTTCATCTGCCGGAGTCACCTTCGCCGCATACCAACCGAAAGCACCATAGATGGTTTTTTCACCACGAGCGTCGTCAACCATCCACTTGCGTGAACTGACGATTTTAGAAACGCCATCCGTAATTGGTTTAGGAATTGTTTTTAAGTCCTGACCCGCACGATACCAGTGTGGGTAGTGACCCATACCGTCTTGATAGAATTTAATCCATTCCGAGATACGCGAATGACCCAGCCATGTTTTGAATGCATGCGGATCCTGTTTCGTTCCTTCTTCAGGGCGGCCCACAACCATTTCTGTTTCCATCACAAGTTTGTGCGGGCAGTTCGGAGTTTCTGTGCAGCGTTCGTAAACGCGTGTGATTTCTGTAGCTACGTTTTGAATAACGAAATATTTTGAAGCGGCTGTCAGCAGTTGTTTTTCTGAAAGATAGTCTTTAGAAACAAAAAGTTCTGGAGCAACATCAGACTTAACAGTGGCCGACTTGATGATCTTGATTTGCACCAAAGGTGTGGCTTCATTTAATAGATCATAGATTTCCACTTCGTCGTTGATGGAAAGCTTGCCGACGATATTGTTACCTGAAGTCGCATTGCTGCTACGGACATTCAGGCTGTCTGCTGAAATGAAGTAACGTTGACCCACTCTGAGTTTGGATTTTTCAATTCCAACTGCGGCGGCATTGGCAGACTGAGTTTGTTCGGTTAATGCTTGCGCCTGGCTGATCAGCGGCGAAGTGGCAATTAACACGCTTAAAACTGCTGAGCACAATCTGCGAGTTGTGGATTTTGTCATGATACGTCCTCCGTACACTTTTCAATTAAACCTTTGTCATTGACTCAAACAGTTTTAGCAAGAAGCGTGACAGGCTCTAGACCTCCGGTATTTTTTAATGTGCTCAAAATCAGCGTCGATGTTTTTTGCATAGTGCCCAAAGTGGGCACGCAGGGAGGCTCATGGCAAAGATATTGTTACTGCTACTATTAATATGTTCCGGCTCCGCTTATGCCCAATACGATAATAAGTGGAGGATCACGAAACCACATTGGACGACTCAAGACGAAGAAAGATTCGCAGAATTTATTTCGTATATTGGGGCGGCAGTCAATCGCCGCGAATGCGGAACCGTCGATTCGTGTTTAAAAAATCCTTTAGCCAATCCGTATGCGGGGACGGATCCTGAAGAGTTAAAACTTTTCGCGGACTGCGCGGATCTTCCTTATTATTTGCGTGCTTATTTTGCTTGGAAAAATGGTTTACCGATGTCTGTTCAAGATGACATGGCTCCGCGGGAACCTAACGATAAAAAAGATGTGCGCTACACGAAGTTTGGAAACTACGTGAAATCCCGCTATGACATTGTTGCCGGAAGATGGCGCGGTATCAATGCGGTCGATGTGCTGAATGAAGCGATCATCGATAAAACCTACACAGCTTCTTTCCGAGTTATGGGAACCGAAGACCGAGGTCTTTTTACAGATTTTTACCCTGTGAAATTAGGACGAGACAGTATTCGTCCCGGGACCGTGATTTATGATCCCAATGGGCATGTGGCGATCATTTATCGAGTCAGTGATGACGGCCGTATTTATTATATCGATTCGCATCCCGACAACACTTTGACTTCCGGAATGTACACGCCCAAGTTTGTGCGCAGCACTCCATTTCAAGGAGCGGGTTTTAAAAACTTCAGACCACTCGCTTTGGTGGATGCCAAGTTAAATTCGAGCGGTGAATACATAGGCGGCAGAATTGTTGGTGCCCCGAATAGCTCTTTGCCGCTTTTTAGCATTGAGCAGTTTTATGGTAATCAGCCCGATCCCGCAGGAGATTGGCAGAAAGGTCAATTCTTGTTTCATGGAATGGCCTTTCCCTATTACGACTATCTTCGCTTGGTCATGGCTCGCGGTGATTTGAAAATTGATCCTTTGGTCGACATGCAACAAAACCTTGTCGATATCTGCACGACATTGAAAGATCGAGTGACCGCCGTCTCTACGGCCGTCAAGGCGGGGATAGATCTTAAAGATCATCCCGAGCGTCTTCCGCAGAATATCTATGGTACCGACGGGGAATGGGAAACTTACGCGACGCCGGCTCGTGATGCGCGATTGAAAGTGGCCTTTATGGATTTACTTCTGCAAACTAAACAACTCATCGCACGTCAAAGAAGTGGCGATCCGATGATTGTGTATGCGGGAACAAATCTTCCGGCAGACATGCTGCAAGTATATTATCGAGAAGCAGGAGCCTGTCAGTTTTCCTATGCAAACTCTTCAGGTGTGATGGTGCCTCTGAATTTAGAGGTTGCTCGCCATCGTCTGTTTGATTTGAGCTTTGATCCTTATCACTGCGTCGAGCTTCGCTGGGGCGCCGCCAATCCGCAAGAACTGGCCACTTGCCTGGATACCCCTGTGAAAAGAGAGTGGTACAGTCGCGAAAGATGGCTTCGCTATCAGTGGGAGCGCCGCTATGATGCGCGCATGGATTATTCACTGGAAGAGCTAGATGGACCCAAACCCGGAGCAGGTATTGCCGCGCCTCCTGACGTCGATGTCGTGCGCTTTTTAACTTATGGCCGTTAAATATCTGAATCTCATTTTGAGACAGGGGTGACGCTTTTGGATCCCTGTCAAAAGTTTGTGCGTTCCACACGTCCCCAGAATCCTCTTCGATCTGGCATCTTACTTGTAAGTAAGACTTTATCGAAGAGGGTTTATATGAAGATGATGAGAATACTTCCGAAGTCTTTTGTTTTGGGCATGAGTTTAATCGCCATTGCACCGCAAATGACATGGGCGCAAAGCCAAACGGCTTATATTCAAGATCAAGTAACCCGCGCTCGGACCAATCCTATTATCAATCCTAAGTGGGGAAGCTTTCTTCTGCGCACGGATCGTTTAGATAAGCTTTATTCTTTACGTGGTTATCAATCTATTTGGGTCGACTCTACGGGAACACCTAATGCGATGGTGAACACTTTAAAAAACATTCTTTTAAGCGCAGATCGCCATGGCTTAAATCCTGCGGATTATTGGGATGCGCAAATCGAAAAAGGCTATCAAGCCACGATGAAAAATCCAGGTGTTCAATGGATCACCTTTGAACTTTTAGCTTCCGAAGCCTTGGTTCGTTACGTGACTCATCTTTCAACGGGGCGTTTTGATCCTGAACTTATCGATACAGATATTAAGTTTAAGAAAAAAGAATTCACCGAGTTCCAAGAGTTGAACGCGGCTGTTTCCTACGGCCCGGCTTCTTTAGCTGCGAACTTAGAAAATTTTGCGCCGACGCATCCGCGCTATAAAGATTTGCTTTCCATCTTGAACACGCTGAAATCGCAAAAATCCAGCGGAGGGTGGCCGACCATCAATTCTCCGGGTTTTGCCTTAAAGCTGGGCGTGACTGATCCTGTGATCAGCCAACTGCGCACGCGTTTAAATCAATTGGGTTACTCGATCTCAAATAATGGCGGTAACACTTTCGATAGCGAATTTGATACGGTCCTTAGAAAATTTCAATCAGCGAACGGATTGACCTCTGACGGTATTATCGGCACGCGCTCTGAAGTTTTAAGAGCTTTGAACTTCACGCCGTCCCAACGAATCGCGCAAGTCGAAGCCAATATGGAGAAACTCCGTTGGCTGCCAAAAAGCTTGGAAACACGTCACATTTTCGTGAATCTAGCGACCACAGAGTTCCGTCTTTATGATGACACCGGCAGAGTCTTTTACTTTAACACCGTGGCTGGCCAGGCCTTCCGCCGCACGCCTTCCATGCGCGATCAAATTACATTCGTGAACTTAAATCCGTATTGGACTGTTCCACGAAGTATCGCGATTCGCGACAAGCTGCCTTTGTTAAAGCAAGATCGCAATTATCTGCAAAAGCACAATATGATTTTGATCGAAGAAGCCACAGATGAAGAAGTGGATCCTTCAACAATTGATTGGAAAAACATGACGGCTCGTAATTTCGTGTATTACATCCGTCAGTTGCCGGGACCAGACAATGCCTTGGGAGTTGTGAAATTCCCGTTGCAAAATCCTTGGGCGATTTACATGCATGATACGAACGAAAAGAGTCTTTTTGCGGAAAGCAAACGTCATCGCAGTTCGGGTTGCGTGCGCTTAGAGCAACCGCTAGAACTTGCGGCGTATCTTCTGCAGGATCAGCCGGGTTGGAGTCTTTATGATATCCAAAACTATGTGCCTTTGAATGACAATTACATCCCTGGCGAGATCGATAAGAAAGTGACTTTGAAAAAGCCAATGCCGGTGTACTTCATGTACTTGACGGTTGAAAAAGGTGAAGACGGTTCGATGCGTTTCATCGACGACGTGTATGGACAAGACACTCGCGTAAGCAAGGCCATTTCTAACAAACGTTCTGGCGACGAACTGTTCTAAGAGGAGAGAGTTATGAAAAAGTGGTGGATCGCAGTTTCGACATTGTTATTCGCAGGACTGGCTCAAGCTCAATCTATGGGTGCGATGCAGGTGAACGGCCAGGCGGGCAGTCAGCAGCTCTTTCAAAAAGTAAAAGCCGTGCGCTGCCAAGTCGGGCAAAGAGGCGCTTGTGATGCGGCGGTGTTTTTTGATTTAAACAAACAGCAGGCTTTGAATCCCGGAACTTACATCGTGGGATTTGAAAACTCCATTTATCCAGAACTTGTGACCGTGAACGCGGGACGGGTGACAAATCTCTATTTGGAACGCGTGACTGTTCCTTCGCAGGTAAAGGGAGCAAAAATCCGTGTTTACCGCGATTTCACGTCGCTGGTTGAACAAAAAAAGATTTATCTCACAATGTTTATGATGAACCGTCACTTTTTCCGTTTGGATAAAGATAATTTTGGTGATCTGTATCTGGCAGGCCTTTGGGAACGTGACTTCGTTCAACGTTTCACTTACGAAGTCTGTCCTAGAATCGATGCTTATGGCGAAGTCGCAAGCAGCGCTCGTGCCATCTGTAAATCATGGAATTCAGCAAAAACTTCGAATGATTTGCGAGATCTTTATAACTTTGCCAACGACGGCACATTTCAAGAAATGTGGGTCACATTCCCGGGTGACGTGATCGCTTCGAAACACCCACGCTATCTGGTTTCGGCGCCGATCACGGCGGGAGATTTTGTCGCTGTTTTCCCTGGCGTTTACAAGGTCCAGGCAGAGGGAAAAAATCAAACAGCGGTCACTGTGAAAACTGGTCAACTGTCCCAGAATGCCTCAAACTTTGGATTTTCATTGAACGCGGTTCGTTCTTTCATTAGCCTAGACGGAGAAGACTGTTCAACGGCGCGTACTTGGAAGACAGATTCTCGCTCTTATTGCACCAGCGATTCGGCTGAGGGTTGTGATCGTTCTTCTGCGGAGAGCTGCGAACCCATGTAATGGAAAGTTTCAATGCGATTTGTAGTAAGTTTTATTATTGCTCTTGGGCCTCAGGTTTTGTGGGCCCAAGGTATTAAGCCGGTTTCTGTTTCCTACGAAAATCTGATGCGTTGTTTTCCTGAACTTCAGGACGAGCAGCTTTCCTTTAAAGTCGACCTCAATCGTTTGAAAGATATCTCTGACGAAAAATTCGTGACCTCACAATCGCAGCTGCGTCAAAGAAAGATCCATTACCTGGATGCTGAGAAGCAGGCCATGAACTTGATCTTGCGCACCAAGTTTTCTGGCGCAAAGAAGATGGAAACTGAACTTACTTTGCAGCAAGTCGACGAAAAGGGTGTTGTGACCAACGTAGGGCTGACGGCGAATCAACGCATCAACCCCAAACAGGACATCATCAATAACTTTTTGCTCAATGCGACGATCAAATCTGATGAGTACTCGTACAATGACACAAAGCTTAATGGCGTTCTTGCCACCTATAAGCGCAACTTCAAGGATGTCGAGGAGTATGAACTCCATGACAAACCGAACAAGCGCTCTGTGAGCTGCGAAAAGCAGAAAGACTTAGGCATTATTTGCACTTGTTCCAAAAAATAATCTGTTGAATATCGGACCGATAGAGATATACTTTTTCTTGTGTTGATCTAGGATTTTTCTAGAAATTTAAAAGGTTTAGAACATCGGTACTAACAAGATTCTGCAGCTATTGAGGTGCTAGTGACATCTGATAAAAAAACCTACAATTTTCTAATTGCGGGTGTCCCTTACAAATTAAAAACCTCTCATGACGATGCCACAGTCGAAGAGCTCGTCACATTTGTAAATAATAAAATGAATCAGGCCATGTCAGTTACCAAAAACGGTTCTTACCAAAACGCCGCTGTTTTAACAGCGATGAACTTGGCGGAAGAACTGATCCTTTTGAAAAGAAAAGCGCATCGTGAACTTGAAAAGTTGGAAGAAAAAGCGATGCAACTTTCCGTTGAACTAGAAAATTCCAAGAACAACAAGGTTTTGAACAACTAACTTTGTTTTGATCTCTTGGAGTGTCCATGTCGTTTCCTTGGAGCTCTAAAAAGGAATGTCGTTCCTTCTTTAAATCTCTTTGCGCCCGAGAGTTCGCGCAAGGTCTTGTTCAAAATCAACAGCAGCTTAATTCCGCTTTGCAGGATTTTTTTAAATCACAAAGTGGAGTGTGGGGAGCTTATAGAGCTCTGCCAGAAGAAGCCCAGGTGGAAGAGGTCTTTCATATCTCCCACCTGAAGTGGACTTTTCCGCGGATGCGGGAAGGTCATCTGGAATTCTTTGATGCACACAAGTTTGTGCTGGGACCTTACGGAGTTCTGGAGCCTGCTCCAGATTCGCCCGCGCAAGATCTCAAAGACATTCAAGGCCTGCTGATTCCCGGTTTAGTTTTTAATAAGAATGGCAATCGTCTGGGAAAGGGAAAGGGTTTTTATGACAAAACACTTTCTACTTACCAGGGGATCAAAGTAGGCGTCTGTTTTAACTTTCAAGTGACAGTAGACCCGATCCCGACCGAAGCCCACGATGTGATCATGGATTATTTGATCACAGAGACTGGTGTGGTCGATTGCAGGAAGTATCAGGAGTAAAGGATCATGGAGTTAGTAATCACCGCTATCGTAGCGTTGTTGTTGGGTGGAGCCATTGTTTTCATCATCAAGCGTGTTCAAGACGAAAATAAAAAGAAGTCAGCACGAGTAGAAGCAGATCGTATCGTTAATAAAGCGAAGTCCGAAGCTGCAAAAATCAAAAAGGACTCTGAAACCAAAGCCAAAGACTTTGAATCACGGGCCCGCAAAAATGTCGAAGCCGACATCCACAAACAAAAATCCACTTTGAAAAACAAAGAATCTCAGTTGGACCGTCGTTTGAAAGAGATCGAAGATCAGTTCAAAAGTAAAATGGAAGAAAATGAGCGTTATCTAAACACGCTGAAAGACCGCGAAGAAAAAATCGCGATCTCTGAAAATCGCATCAAGGATTTAGAGAAAAAAGGCGAAACACACATTGGCGAACTGAAACAAAAACTAGAGTCTGTGGCAGCAATGAGCCAAGACGAAGCTCGTCGCCAACTTTTGAACGCTCTTGAAGACGAAGCGAAACAAGAAGCTTCTAAAAAGATCGCACAAATTGAAGAAGAAGCTAGCAAAGAAGCCGACAAAAAAGCCAAACGCATTTTGGCAACGGCGCTTTCCCGTTTCGCTTCTGAGTATACATCCGAGCGCACAGTGAGTGTGTTGGCTCTTCCTAATGATGAAATGAAGGGTAAGATTATCGGCCGTGAAGGTCGTAACATTCGTACTCTAGAAGCTCTTTGCGGTGTGGATCTGATCGTCGATGACACTCCAGAGGCCGTGGTTATTTCTGGCTTCGATCCTGTTCGTCGTGAACTGGCTCGCCGTACGATTGAAAAATTGATGGAAGACGGTCGCGTGCATCCCGCACGTATCGAAGAGGTCGTTGAAAAACAACGCTCTGAGCTTATGAAGTCCATCAAAGAAGAGGGCGAACGCCACGTGATGGAATTGGGTATTCCAAACATGCACCCAGAACTTATTAAGATCATCGGTGGTTTGAAATACCGTTCTTATCAAGGTCAAAACGCTTTGAACCAAGCATTGGAAGTGGCGAACATCGCCGGTCTTTTGGCAGGTGAGATGGGTGTGAATGTGAAGATCGCACGTCGTGCGGGTCTTTTGCATAACATCGGTAAGGCTATCGATCACACGGCTGAAGGCAGTTATGCTTTCGTGGGTGCTGATTTCGCGAAAAAATACAACGAATCTGAAGACGTTTGCCACGCGATCCGTGCGCATGATGAAGAAGAAAAGCCGCACTCTATCCTTGCTTGGATTGTGCACGCGGCGTTCATCCTTTCGAGCTCTCGTCCGGGAGCACGCCGTCCGCAAATGGATTCTTTCATCCACCGTTTGGAAGATCTTGAAAGCATCGGTAACAGCTTCGATGGCGTTCTTAAAACTTTGGCTCTGCAAGCCGGCAAAGACGTTCGCGTGCTTGTAGAAAGCAGCAAAGTGACTGATGACCAAGCTGTGATGTTGTCTCGTGATATCGCTCGTAAGATTGAGCGCGAGATGCCACAGGCGGGTGCCGTGAAGGTGACAGTGGTTCGTGAAACTAGAAGCGTTGAACACGCTCGCTAGGAAAAGGATTTTAGGTATATGAGTTTTTTAGATCCTCGTGAGCAGCTTGAAAGAATCAAATTCGGTGTCGCTGAGTTCATCAACGACGAAGACATGCTCAAAAAACTTAAAAAAGGAAAGCCTCTTAATATTAAATTAGGGGCGGACCCGACTCGTCCGGACATCCATATCGGGCACACTGTTGTTATTAATAAACTTCGTACGTTCCAAGAATTGGGTCACAAAGTTTATTTCTTGATCGGCGATTTCACCGCAATGATCGGGGATCCGTCAGGAAAGAACACGACTCGTCCGATGTTGACTCGTGAAGAGATCGAAGAAAACGGTCGTACATACGCAAAACAAATTTTTAAAATCTTAGATCCAGAAAAGACCGAGATTGTTTACAACTCGTCTTGGATTGGCAAGATGACTCCGCAAGAGTTCATTAAGATGTCTGCGCAATACACAGTGGCGCGTATGCTAGAGCGTGAAGACTTTACGAAGCGTTACCGTTCCGGAACGCCGATTGGCATTCACGAGTTCTTGTATCCTTTGACTCAAGGTTATGACTCTGTGGCTTTGAAAGCCGATGTCGAGCTGGGTGGAACGGATCAAAAGTTCAATCTTTTGGTCGGCCGTGACATGCAGGGCTCTTACGGTCAGGAAGCGCAGTGTATTCTGACGATGCCGATTCTTGAAGGCATTGATGGCGTCAACAAGATGTCGAAGTCTTTGGACAACTACATCTCTGTGATCGATACACCGAAAGATATGTTCGGTAAGACAATGAGAATTTCCGACGATTTGATGTATCGTTGGTACGAACTTTTGACAGACATCACGGCTCATCAGCTTTCCCAGCTGAAAACCGATGTGGCGGAAAAACGCAAACATCCAAGAGAAGTGAAAGTGAATCTGGCGAAGTTCCTAATTAAACGTTTCCACTCGGAAGCAGCGGCACAGGCGGCGGAAGATGAATTCAACCGTATCTTTGTCGATAAAGGGCTTCCAGATGATGTTCCTGAGTTTACTACAGATGCGGAAGAAATTGGTCTTCCGGCGCTGATGGTGAAAGCAGGTCTTGTGGCCTCTAACGGTGAAGGCTCGCGCTTGATCCAAGGGGGCGGTGTGCAAATTGACAGCGAGAAGATTTCCGATCCTAAGCTTAAAATGAATTTGAAATCGGGCGAAAGCTTCGTGATCAAAGCAGGCAAGAAGAAGTTCGCGAAGATCATTGTTCGCTAAGCAGGTTTATTATGAAAATTAAGTTTCTACCGCAAAATATTGAAGTCGAGGGCTCTCCAGATAAGAGTCTCTTGCAAATTGCGACGGAAAATCACCTGGAGATTCGCTCTATTTGTAAGGGTGTTCCGTCGTGTGCGGAATGCCGTATTCGTATTCAGGAAGGCGAGGCGAATATTCTGCCTCCCAATAAAGCAGAACTCAGCCTTATCGGTACAAGTCACTTTATTGATGGACGTCGTTTGAGCTGCCAAGTGCGCTGCTTTGGTGATGTGACCGTGGATATGACCGAACAAGTTGAGAAGACCGAGAATCAAACGAAGAAAATTCGTGGTTTCCGTACTAATAAGCAGATTGAATCCAAAGCCGTGAACGACACGATGCTTTTAAGTGATAAGCCCGACGAAAAAGAGAAGAAGTAAGTCTTAAGTCCAGTGAGTCTTATCGGTTTTTTAACCGATAAGTAATCTGGATGTCTCATAAAATTACTTTCCGAGAACGCGGGCAAGGGCCCATTTTAATTCTTCTTCATGGTTATGGAGGAAGCGTTCACCATTGGGAAGCTGTTGCCGAAAATCTTTCATCGCAATATCGAGTGGTGGTTCCCAATCTTACGCACGTCTATTTAAGCACAGATAAGTTGTTCTTCACCGTGCAAGTTGAAGTGCTAGCGAAATTTATCAAAGAACATTTTCCTGATGAAAAAGTGGCTGTCGCGGGTCTGAGTTATGGCGGTGCCTTGGCGTGGGGGTTGGCAACACAGCATCCACATCTTGTGCAAAAAACAGTTCTGATCAATCCGATGGTCACAGACCCCGTGAAACATTTTTTGCCGAAGGAATTGCGTTTCTTTTTCTCGGTGCCTTTGAATTTAAAAAGTATTTACGTGATGCTTTCGACGCCGATGGGCCGGCTGTTCTTAAAAAGAGCCGCGCAGATTTTTCGTGACGAACGATCTGAAGGCGTCACCGCGATCGAAAATCTAAAGGGACGAAAGCTGCAGTTTGTGGCGCACATGATTCATCATTTTTCTTGGATTCTTCGCTCTGAAGATTGGAACTTTTGGCATCAACGTCTTTACACTTATCGTGGCGAGTGCCGATTGATTTTTGATACCGAAGATCTTTTGTTTGATCAAGGAGCTTACCGCAAGTTTGCTCATCACATCGGTTGTGAAGATGTCATCGCTTTGACAGGAGCAGGACACTTGGCGATTAAGACACGTCCTGAAACTATCGCTCAATTAATCAAAGAATTTTTAAATGACAAAGTGGCCGCTTAAACTTGTTGTTTGTTAGGTTCGTGCCCTACCTTATTCCCAATTTCTTGCACATTTCGTCCGCAGATCCTTACTTTTGCTCGGGTGGAGGATGAGTCCATTTCTGATATTCTGTTAACAACACAGGAGGTCCGCGATGTCTCATCGTCATCTTAAAGGAAAAGGTTTTAGTCAAACCACGAAGAAGTATGATGGAGAAATTAAAGCTCAAAAGCAGGCCAGTCGAAACACTCAAATGAGTCACTCTCGTCACGAAGAGGAAACAGAACCTCAGCACGAGAGAGTCCCTGGAGGAGCCGCTTCGCGGAAATAGCTTGAGGGGTGAAAATAAAAAGGCGCAAGATTTCTTGCGCCTTTTTATTTATATCTGTTTTTAAAAAAATTAAACGTTGAAGCTAGAACCGCAACCGCAGTGTTTCGACGCATTTGGGTTGTTGAAGACAAAACCTTTGCCATTCAAACCACCGGAATACTCTAAAGTCATACCCAAAATGTACAACATGCTTTGAGGATCTACGGCGACTTTTTGGCCGTGAGATTCAAAAACTTTATCGCCCTCGCGAGGGTCTGATTCAAAGTGCATTTTGTATGATAGACCTGAGCATCCGCCTTTTTTCACCTCAACGCGCAGAAAAGCGGAATCGTCTTTTCCTTCTTCTTTTTTAAGGGAAGCAATTTTGTTAGCTGCTTCTGGTGAAATTTGGATCATGGGAACTCCTTGTAACCTTATTACTACCCTGGAAGTATACCACAGCTGTCAAGGGTTGAGGAGGATAGAAAAAGGCCCTTGCGTTGAGCCTTTAAGTATTTGTTTTTGTTAGGAATTTATTAATGAAGAGCGTTCTTTAGGATCTCTGCCGCGCGAAGAACTTCTTCTTCGTTACTCCAGCGACCCAGGCTCAACCGAATCGAACATTGAACTTCGTCCACCGAAAGACCGATGCCACGCAGGACGTGGCTGACCACCATCGCGCCTGTGCCGCAAGCAGAACCTGTGCTGACACCCAACTTCTGCAAACGAGGTAAAAGAGCTTCGGTTTTATATCCCGGCAAAGTGATGTTTAATAAATTCGAAGCACGCTCTGTGGGATGTCCGTTCATGCGGATGCCTGGGATTTTTTCGTGCAGTGTTTGCCAGAAAAGATCGCGAAGCTCGCGCAAGCGTTTGCACTCTTCGGCCATCGTTGCTTGGCAGATTTCAGCCGCCACACCCATGCCCACAATCCCTGGGACATTCAATGATCCTGAGCGAAGTCCGCGCTCTTGACCGCCACCGTGAAGAAGTGGATTCAATTGCACCTTCGGATCTTTACCGCGAATGTAAAGCGCACCCACTCCTTTAGGTCCATAGATTTTATGTCCCGAAAAAGACATAAGATCCACGCCCATTTCAGTCACATTCATTGGAATTTTACCCGCAGCTTGAGTGGCGTCCGTGTGCAGATAAATTTTATTTTCTTTGGCAATTTTCGCGATTTCTGGAATGGGATTGATAGTGCCGATTTCATTATTCACCCAGATAAAGCTCATCAATTTTGTATGCGGCTTAATGGCTTTGCGAATTGTTTCTAGCTCCACCTGACCGTAAGAATTCACGGGCAGGAAGTCGACTTCAACTCCCATTTTTTCTGCCGCTGCCATCGCCTTCATGATGGAGCTGTGTTCGATAGTGCTAGTGATGAAGTGAATAGGCGCTGTCGGATTTTCTTCGCGAAGTTTTGTCAGAAGACCAAAGATCGCCCAGTTGTTCGCTTCGGTCGCGCCACTGGTAAAGAAAACTTCCATGGATTTTGCGCCGATCAAGGAAGCCACTTGGCCACGCGCTTTAGTAGCTGCGTTTTCTGCGATCCAACCCCATTGATGAGCCGCACTTGCGGGATTTCCGAAGTACTCTTTAAAGTAAGGTTCCATCGCGTGATAGACTTGAGGGTCCACAGGAGTGGTCGCATTGTAATCAAGATAAATCGGCTTGTCGTGTTGCAAACTTGTTCCCATCGGACGTTCAGAGCTTAATTCCATGGGAAGAGCTAATCCTGCCGAAAGGGGCGCGTCAAGCCGTTTCTTTGGCGCTTACTTTTTCCTCGAATTCTTGGATTTTTTCATTCAGGAAGTTCTGCGCTTTGTATTTATCCAGGTCTTGTAAATCGCCTTTAAGAATATGCAGTTGCGAGATTCCCTGGTTTTTTAAGCGCTCTTTTTGCACATTGTAAAACACGCCGCCGCGGGGAGTGTAGAGAACGTACTTATTGTTTCTGGGCAGATAGATGTAGACGTTAAATTCCACAGCCACATTGCCAGCCATTTCCTCCAGTTTGATTGAGGCCATTTCTTCCGCTGGAGAATCGCCGTAGCGGGTTTGCACGTTGTTGCAAGGAAAGAAGGCCATGGCGACCTCATTGCCTTCATGCAAAGACTTGCGAAGAAATTCCGCGCAATCCAAAGCCCAGTCCTCAAAAGGCACCTGCTTGATTTGCAAATCCATGCGTTCACTTTCTTTGATGTCTTCGCCATTTTCTTTTAAGAAACGAAAAAGGCGCGTTTGCACTTTCTCCATAAAGGCACTGTCGATGTGTTTATTTTTGGCCATCGCGGTGATGAGGTAACCCGAAAAGCGCGAGGACTCGACGACGATGCAAGCAACATTAGTGGCTTGTTGTAACGGGGCTGAATCTTGAAAAGAGGTGACGTTGCACGCGCTTTCTAAAGCTTGCTTTGTTCCGCGCAGAATGACGGAATCATTTTTCGTCGCGCGGGGATCAGCTTCGATCTCTTCGGGTGTGCGACGAGGGCGTTGCTGAAAGGGATTCCCCGTCGGAATCCAAGTGCCATAAGGATTTTTTGCCAAGGGAGCATACATGCCTCCTTGAGTGGATTTTGGCTGGGGTGCAAACATGCTTCCGTGCAACGGCGCCTGACCCATTCCCTGAGTTACAAAGCCTGATTTTTTCAGTCCTGGGCCGGTCATCGTCGCAGAGGGCTCGTCTCCGGCCAACATTTGCGCAAGGATATTCTGAGCGTTTGCCGGATTAAAAGAGCCGTCTCCTTTAATCGCGATGACTCCATCTTGTGTGCCGTCATCCGTGGATCTCACTTGATGAGGAGTCAATCCCCGCGTTTGCATGTCTTTGTAGTATTTGTTCACCGTTCTTTCGACAGCGGGGCCCGTCACGGGAGGATACAAAATGTATTCTGTAGGACAGGCATTTAAAAGTCCGTAAGTCGCCGCCGAAGTATCTTCAGAAAAAGCGATCACACAGACGGGGAAAGCTTGAGTCAGAATTTTTGGAAGGTTCCGCACTTTTTTATTTGGATGATCAATACTAATCATGACGAAGGCAGGCTGTTGTTGAACTAGAAATATCAACGCCTCTTTAAGATTTGTTGTCGACTTGATAATCCAGTCGCGGTTGCGCAGAAAACCTTCGACATTTCCTAGACCACCTGGTGACGACTTTATAATCAGCAAGGATTTTTTAACCAAAACGTGCTCCTAGGTTTTATTTCTTAACGGAACTTTGAAGTAAAAAAGGATGGTTTACTCATATTCTTAACCTACATTGCCGAAGCTTAACCCCGACTGGCCGAATGTCTTAGAACACCCGTATTAAGCCCCCAACTTGGCGTCATAAGGAAGAAGCGTTACGATAATGGAATGAAAAAAGCCCCACTGCACAGTGCCTCTTATTTTGTCGCTCCCGGAAAAAATCCCGAATCCTTGTTTGCGTGGAAGAAGGTCGACTCGCAAATTCGCAATCGCCAGGGCGATGTTTTTTTCGAAATGAAAAATGTCGAAGCACCCGAAGCGTGGTCTCAGCTGGCGATCGATATTGGGGCTAGCAAGTACTTCCGTAAAATGGGTGTGCCTAAGACGAAGCATGAAAGCTCTGTTCGTCAACTTGTGAATCGGGTGGTGAAGGCCATCTCGGCTTCGGCGTTGAAACAAGGCGGATATTTCAAAAGCAAAAAAGATGCGGATATTTTTGCCAATGAATTGAAGTACATTTTGTTATCACAGCGAGGAGCTTTCAATAGCCCCGTATGGTTTAATGCCGGTTTGTGGGAGTCGTATAAAATCAATTCCCCTAGTGAGCACTTCGCGTGGGATGAAAAGAAAAAGAAGATTCAGTCGACACACAATGCGTATGAGCGTCCTCAGTGTTCGGCCTGCTTCATCCAAAGCGTTGATGATTCGATCGAAGGAATTTTTGAGTTGGCTAAAACGGAAGCCAAACTTTTTAAATATGGTTCAGGAACAGGCAGTAACTTTTCAAAAATCCGCAGCCGTTATGAATTGACGAGTGCTGGAGGCATGAGTTCTGGCCTTCTTTCTTTTCTGGATGTCTTAGACAAAGGCGCGGGCGCGATTAAATCCGGTGGTACGACAAGACGGGCAGCAAAAATGGTGGTGGTTGATATCGATCATCCCGAAGTTTTGGATTTTATCGAATGGAAAATGCGTGAAGAGCGTAAAGCTCACATGCTGATTGCGGCAGGGCTAAGTGCGGAATTTGAAGGCGAAGCGTATCGCACGGTTTCAGGTCAAAATGCCAATAACTCTGTTCGTGTAACCGATGCTTTTATGAAAGCCGTTGAGCAGGAAAAGCCTTGGAAGCTCAAAGCGCGGGTGACCGGAAAAGCCTTGCGCGAAATGCCGGCCCCCGAAGTGTGGAATAAGATCACACATGCGACTTGGGTGTGCGCGGATCCGGGCATTCAATTTCACGACACTATTAACAAGTGGCACACTTGCCCGAACACGGATGAAATTCATTCGAGCAACCCCTGTTCGGAATACATGTTCCTAGATGATTCAGCTTGCAACTTGGCTTCTATCAATCTGGTGAACTTTTTAGATAACGAAGGTCACTTCGATTTTGAGTCTTTCATTCACACGGCGCGTACCTTGTTCGTGGCTCAAGAAGTTTTAGTGGATTACTCTAGTTATCCCACAGAAAGAATTGCGCAAAATTCTCATGACTATCGTCCTTTAGGATTGGGGTTTGCAAACCTGGGAAGTCTTTTGATGAGAAAAGGCATTCCTTACGATAGCGATGAAGGGCGTGCGTGGGCAGGGGCGATCACGGCTTTGATGAGCGGCGTTGCGTATTTGACCAGTGCAGAAATGGCGCGCGCCAAGGGACCATTTGCCGGTTTTAAAAAGAATCGCGCTTCAATGCTGAAGGTGATGAAGATGCATGAGTCCTCATTGAAGGGCGTTAACTGGTCTTACTTACCTGAGGGCCTTGATAAGGCTGTTAAGAATCTATGGAAAAGTGTTATCTATAACGGCACAAAACACGGTTTCAGAAATGCGCAAGCAACCGTCATCGCACCCACTGGCACCATCGGTCTTTTGATGGACTGTGATACCACGGGCATTGAACCTGATTTTTCCTTGATCAAATTTAAAAAACTTTCCGGCGGCGGAGAAGTTCAAATCGTAAATCAATCTGTTGATCAAGCTTTACAAGTTCTGCAGTATCCGGCGGAAGCGATCACGAAGATTTTGCAGTACGTGCAAGATCACAACACTGTTGTCGGTTGTCCCGAAATTCGTAGTGAAGACATCGCGGTTTTTGATTGTGCGACAGGAGTTGTCGGTCAACGCGTTCTTTCACCTGAAAGCCACGTGCAGATGATGGCCGCCGTGCAGCCGTTTATCAGTGGAGCAATTTCCAAAACAGTGAATCTTCCTAACACGGCGACAGAAGGCGATATCAGCCGAATTTACTTCCTAGCCTGGAAACTGGGAGTGAAAGCGGTAGCGATTTATCGCGACGGCAGTAAGCAAAGCCAACCTTTGAATGTTCATAAGGTTAAGAAAGAGGAAGCGGCGGAAGTTCAACCCGACTTCACCATGAAGTGCCCCGAATGCGGAAGCGACACCGTCCTCACAAGTGGCTGCTATCGATGCCCCAACTGTGGCACGACTGTAGGCTGTTCCTAACGGATTCTTAGATCTTCTTAATGCGAGGATTTGGAATTTAAGGAAGGGGTGGCTTGCTGGCGCTTCGTTCGGCACGCATCCGTGCTCAATCGGTGCCGAGGCTGCGCCTCGGTTCGCGCCATCCAGGCGCCACCGAAGGCCGATCTACGCGCCAGCAAGCCACCCCTTCCTTAAATTCCAAATTTGCCTTAGAAGATCCAATGCACTTTTTGTTTTCCGCGTCCCTATATACCAATTTTTTGGGTTTCGCTTCATTTGTTTATTCGTTCTATTGTCGCGGCGTTTATACTTACTTACTTACTTACTTACTTACCAACAAACCAACAAACAAACCAATCAACCAACAAACAAACAAACAAACA
>NZ_LUKF01000013.1 GCF_001592755.1 Bdellovibrio bacteriovorus
TCTTACCACTGACAGCGTCAACTAATAATCGAGGTGAACCTAAATGATCTTTGATTATCTTATAAAATTGTTTTTCGATATTCATATAATCTGGAGAATTAAGATGTGTTCCATAAACAAAGTGTTTAATAGAATTTTTCTTTATATCGTATTGAACTACTGGCCTTAGTAGACCATCATAGATAAATCTTTGAACTATCTCGCCATTAAGATTCCATTCGACCCTACGACCTAAATGGTCAACTTTAAATGTTGATAGATCGCTGTTTTCGTTTCGGTAGGAGGTCATTTCCCCAATCGAATTATACCCGTAGTGTTTTGATATCCCGGGCGAACGTTTGACTGATTCAATTTCGCCACTATTGGACAGACGATAAGTGTTAGAACCAAAGGATTGTATCCTGTCTAAGGCATCAAAGGTGGAAACATAAATGTTTCCATCGACAAGAGCAAAATTCCTATTACCATTTACATCATACTCATATCGTTCCGTGATTTTGCCATTGCGTAATACGCTTACTAGTCTTGCAAAATTATCGTATTGATACTCAAAATAATTGGTGTTTCCAGAGATAGTTTCTGTTTTTGATATGATTCTACCGAAGACATCACGAGACAACTGATAAGAAAATATTTTGGTGCTAGTTCCATCTTTGTCGACGAACACTTCATATTCAATTAAGTCACCATAAGAATCATATTTGCGTTCATCTCGAATATTCTTTAAAGACGTCTCCTTCAATCTTCCATTTCCTGAATAATAGGTAAAAAACTGCTCTCCGCTTCGGGTTGGTAGCAAGTCGCCATTATATTCGTGAGATAGAACAAACGGCTTTATTAGAAAATCAGATGCGACAGTTGTTGAATTGATGCTCCCATCAATATTTCTTATAATGTTTACTTTAGAAATTTTATTTTCGTCTTGCTGAGTTTCTCCTACGAGACTGCCTCCAAGATAGTCATAACTTGTTTTAATACCGTTATTACCAACAACACTTTTAACTAGAGATGAGTTTGGAAAATAATCATAAAATAGTGTTCGGTCCGCGGAACTAATAGAATTGAGACGACCATTAGATCTAAAATACGATGTTTTGAATTTTCCGTTCCTCAATATCGATTTTAATTCTCCGTCGTTATCATACTCGAAGCTGGTGATTGATGGCGGAGTTAAATCTGCTGAAGGAAAACCTTGCTTAGAAAGCAATCCAAGAGAATTATACGAGAATAAATACTCAGGCCTAGAGCGAGGTGCAATAGATATTATTTTGCCTTCAGCGTTGTATCTGTAATTCTTAACGCCTAACCCGGGTATACTCTCAGACGTGACTCTTCCAACCTGGTCATATCCGTAATAGACTTTTTGGTTGCGTGGATTTTTGAACGATTCAACAAACCCCTTGGTGTTATATGTAACTTCATAAAGTTTGCGCACACCCTGATTAACTTCAGATATTCTTCCGAAATTGTCATAAATGAAATTAATGGGAGTATCGGAATGAAGTTGGGTTTGAACAATGTTCTCATTATTATCGATAATTGATTCTGTAGTTATACCTGTTGGAGAATTAGTCGTAGTTTTACCGAGGTTTCTATCAAATAAGACTTCGAAGGTTCGAGCACCTTGACTAATCGTTCTTTTAATAAAATCAAATTGAAATGGATCAGAGGAGCTGGAAGTTACTATTTGCTTAAAATAAGTTTTTTCCGTTCTTCGGGCAAGTTTTTGCGTTATTTGTGAAGGCCTAGTTAAAATTGCCGGGAATCGTTCATCCGGTACACTCTTAACATTTACCGATAGCGCATTTACTGCATTGGTAATACTACCGTCCGCAGACTGCACAGTTTCAGTAATTACCCCAGACGGTATCACTTCTCTACGTCTAAACTCACCGTTCTGTGAACGGCTAGTCTCATAAACCCATTCTTTTCCTTCTTTGGAAGTTTTGGTGATAATCAACTTATCTTGATCGCCATATTGATAGAATGACCACTGAGAGTCTTCTTTAAAGGAATAATTCAGACGGCCATCATTTGAATAATAAATGGATGTTCGAACACCGAGGGGATTCCAAAAGACTTCGAGTAAGTCAGTGCCGGGATAATATCTTAATTCCACTTTTTCAGAGTTCGCATTAGATATAGTCTTAATAAGGCCATCGGGGTATGTTGTGATATTCGTGGCAACTCCGAAAAAGGACAGAATATTACTAAGGTTTCCATTTCCATCCCTATTAAAGTAAGTTGAAAGGCCATATGCATTTTCAACACGGATTAATTTCTGAGATGGGTTGTAAAAGAATCTGAATTTAGTTGATCCAGTTAGAAATGTTCTCGTTTCTATATGTTTTCCATCTTGATCAAATATATAGACATCGCCTCCTTCGATTATCATCCAATTCTGACCATCTATGAGTTGAGCGTTTTTATGGGAACTCGTCCCATTTCCATAAAATATTCTCTGCTGAGCCAGATCATAGAAATGTTGGTCAGATAAACTCCATCCTTCCGGATTAAAAGATGGATTTCGATTGATGTTATTATAAGACGTCACGTATGAGTTTGAAAACAGGCTTGAATACACTAAGAAAAAAGGTGTGCCTTCAATAGATACCTGCTCACCGAAGGTTAGCGAATCTACTCTAATAATTGATCCGTTCTCTTCAACTTGACATTGCCCGGGCTGAACTTCTGGAACTGTCGTTGGACTGCCAGGGACTTTTGGAGGAGGCCCTATTGGGGAAGGCACCTCGGGACTTTCAGCAACTGACTTAGGAGAATATCCGAAGAGTTGTAACGGCGCTCTAGCCCACTCAAATGCCCCACCCGAATTCTGAAAACCCCTTTCAATTACTACGTTACCCGTAAAAGAATAGCTACCGGCCACTCCGGGACTAAAACGAATTTTGAAATCGCACGTTTCTCCCGGCCTAAGTGAACAAATGAATGGATAGTCAAAATAGAACCCAACGTGATCAGGATGAGGCGTCATCCATGTCGTCCACTCAATATAGCTCCATTCTGCCCAGTTAGTAGTATCGTTGGTAATACTACATGTTATCCATGGTGACGTCTGATTGACTTTGACTTTAAAAACAAGTGTTTTCTGCTTTAGTTCTGAAACTAAAATTGGGAAACCGCCACAGTCCGTAATTTTAGGATCGAAAAAAGTTTTCGCACTACATATATTAGCAACGAATAACAGAAACATTAAAATATATAAACCAGCTGTATTCATTTTCAAACTCCGAAAAACAAACACTAGTTCGTTTGCATCCGAGATATCAATAAATATTTATATGTTGACACAACCTGCAATATTTTATTGGCCGTTTTCGTTTGATTTAATGTATTGTGCAAATCACAATGTAATACATGCATAAATACTTTGTAGTACCGATTCTTACTTCCGCTCTACTTATGTTTAACCTATCTTTCGCTGACATCACGACTCCCGACGGAAAAAGGCATTTTTCAATTATAAAAGGAAAAAGACAGCTAACGGAAAAACACTTAACTGTCGCAAATATCGTAGTTGGAAAAGACACGATAGACTTGGTATTTAAAAAATTGGGACGCGCGAATGGTGTTGAAGATAGAGGTTCAGGAAAGTCATACTGCTACAAAATGCCCACTGGCGAAAGTGTTGAGTTCTTAATTACACCTGACGATAAGCGAGTAGTATATTCAGCTTCAGTCTCGATCGAACCCAATCATCCGAAATGCAAAAAACTTCAAGCAAGCATTTCAAAAGATAGCTATTCAAAATTCGTCCTTGGGACAGATAAAAAGAAATTAATTAAGGAATTTGGTGATCCAAGTTTCGAATCCAAACAATACTTCGGATACCAATGGCAAATTGATATAAAGACGAAAGAATGTACCGAAGGAATTACTGAGAACTTATACTTTCAAACTAATGAAAAGGGACTATTGACGAAGGTTACTATCAACACACAAAATATTGGTTGCCGAAGAATTCATGAGTTTCCTCGTCCACCTCAGCCAACTCCGGAAGAGGAAACTTGGTATGAACAAGAGCTTCCTCCAAGTTTTAAAGAGGAGTCCGAAAACTTGAAAAAACCCATTAAATAACTCTTTAAATGCCGCATAAATCGAGTTGAGAAGTGCAAAGCCCCTGTATTAACACCCCCATAACTCACACGAAAAGGCCTTTGCATTCACTCAAAGGCAACACTACCGTCACCACAACTTCTCCTTAGTACAGCGCCGGCAGATCGCAGAAAAGACGGAAACTCCTTTTAATTAATAAAAGTCTGTTGAAAGCCTAAATGACGGTTCAAAATTGGATTTGAGAGCGCTGTAATTAAACCATCGATTTTTTTGCAGGCCAAATAATTACTCTTCACAATAGGTAGGTCAATCCATGCTTACGTGTCCACTATGCCAAAAAAACATCAACGAATTAAAAACGAACTCACACATAATCCCTAAATGGATGCTGTCTAAAATTAAGTCGGAAGGCAAATCAGTATATTTCAAAGATAATGCTATTTTTTCGAATCAAACAGACAAAAAGGGTGACATTGTTTGCCCAAACTGTGAAAAACAGTTTACCAAAGACGATTCGTTCAGCGCACTTTTTTTCCGAGATAAAGAGTATTATAAATATACTAAGGCAGAATTAAAAGGTAGTAACATCCTGGAAGCCGAATATCACTGCAGCAACTCGAAAGCTGCCCTAACTTCGTTTATTGCAAGCGTCGTTCTTCGAGCCGATTTATACAACAAAAAATATGAAGGTGAGTCTATATTAGCGCAAGATTTCGAGAGAGTACGTAAATCATACTTAACCAACAGCTTTCACCATAACTCAGTTTACTCAGTAACATTTAAATTAAAAGATTTTAGCGAAGTGAACGCTTTCCCCTCTAGAATATCTATTGATAATCGCAAATGTGTAGAAGTTATAACTTTGGGATATCACTCTATTCTGTTTGTTGATGGGAAACCGCCAGTTTCGCCATTTGAAGAAACATTAAATTTTCCACTACAAGTAGTACCAGTAATCTATGGTTTCAATAATGCAGTTGGAAGCATGTTTAAGAATATCTTTGAGAACTTTGAGGATAAAATAAAAAGTACTAGAGCCTTTTCCAAGAGAACTAAATAGCAACCGCAATAAAATAATTTAGTTCGTATTTGAAGTCATTGTATCAACTTCGTTGGAGCTATGGCAGGTTCAGGCACAATTTTTTCATCGAATGGACGACGGCTTTATCAGATTACAGCGAAAATAAACTTACTGAGCGCAGCCTTACATGTACTCGCCGAATCTCTCTTTATAAGTAAGTCTCAAGCACTCGATCCAATGCTATCTAACTACAGCGAAAACCTAAGAAATCTGCAACAGGAATATCGGATGATAGCATTTAACATCAGGTTAAACGAGTTTTCAGTCTCACCTAGAAAAAGAGTGAAACGACCGGAAACCATGCCAGTAGCGTGTTTCATTTTTTTCTTCCATCTGGATTTCACCAGCCCAAATTATTTTGGATTATCTTTTATTACTGCTCAAACGCCTGAAGCTGCTAACTTATTGAAATCAATACGCCGTAATTTCAATTACTGGTTCTTCCCACTTAACTA
>NZ_LUKF01000015.1 GCF_001592755.1 Bdellovibrio bacteriovorus
ACAGTTGCGTGAAGAGAACCAGTTAATTGGATAGATCCCGGTTAGATCCGGTTTTGCTTATTTTTTGAGAAGAAAAAAATTGGGGTGAGTAACGGGGCTTGAACCCGCGACACTCGGAATCACAATCCGATGCTCTACCAACTGAGCTATACCCACCACAAAAGGAAGAACCTTTATAGGATTTTGTCGTGGAAATAGCAAGCAGGAAATTTACCGGCCACTGAAAAAATCAGAAAAACTTAATAATCACAAGTAGCTACGACCGGTTGCGCCTTACAAACTATGCTGGCTTTTTCAGCATCCAAAGTGGTTTCTTCGGACCAATCCCCGTTGGCGTTGCAGCGACGGCGGACACAGGAAGTGCCCTCGTTTTGAACCAGGCAGTTCTTCTTTTCCTTCTTGGGATTATTCACGCACGTCCAAACGCACTCATTGAATTTGCCTGCAGGCTGGCTGCAAATCACACCTTCGCGCTTTAATTTCGCAAGACGCGCTTGTTCTTGAGCTTTGAGTTTCGCGATGCCATCAAGACGTTTTTTCTCATCGGCCGCAGCTTTATTCAACTCCCCCGCATCAATCGGAGTCACCGCTAACAGACGACCTTTGGGAATTTTCTTACCTTTAAGAAGAACATCGTAAGAGATCTCGCCGTTTTCAATCACACCTTGAAAACCCGCTTGCTGTCCTTTTTTTACCGTCACGGACTCTTCACCGTTGAGGGCTGAAAACTCCATGGTGCCTTCAAACATCTTCACACCAGTGAAGGCCTTTTGCGGATAAATTGAAAGAACATAATCACCCGGGATCGCCAGGAACTCAAAAAGGTCCGAACGCAAAGCGATATTGTAAGCGCCTTTTTCTTTCTGATTCCAATGAAGATCACCGCTTTTAAGAATCACAACGGGAGCTTCACCCGACTCCCAACTGATCACCGGCATTAAAACTTCGCCTGAACCCAGCAGAATAAAACTGCGCTTTTCATCAAGTTCCACTTTAACTCGGCCAGATAAAGAGGTTTCTAGAAGAGCTTTTTCGCGAAGAACCTGACGGCCTTTTACCAAAGCTCTTTTGCCGTCTTTCCCCGTCAACCAAACTTGGCCGTAAAACTCACGGATTGCGGGATACTTCGGAGCGACCGCCAAAGCGGCCTCCGCAAAAACCAAAAAGACAAGACTAAGAAGAGATTTATTGAGAAGACTTTTTCTGAGCACGTTCCATCTCCCAGAGTTTGGCGAATTTTAAAAACAGCGAGTAAGAGGCCCCGACAGCAATGATAAAACCTGGGAGCCCATCTAGAAAACCGGCTTTCACGAAGTAAGTCTCAACGAACTTCCCCCAAGGCTTAAAGATCATCTTTAAGTAAGAAAACTTCTTCCCTGCCGCGAGAAGCTCTTTTGCTCCCAACGTGGAATAGCGGTCGTTGGTAAGAACCTGATCACTGATCCCATCAAAGACCCAATGAAGCAGATCGCGCTTCATTTTTAACTTTAACTTTACTTGCACTTTTTCGTGTACGTCCGCGGAATCCCACTGAGAAATGGATTTATTAAACAGGCGAAGTTGATAGTCAGGGTACCAACCACCGTGAGAAATCCAACGTCCCAGATGATAGGACTTGCGCGGGAAAAGATACCCCGCCTCGGAATTCAAATCAGAAAAACCGCCATAGATTTCTGCCGCAAGCTCGGGACTTAACGCTTCATCTGCATCGAGCGCCAACACCCAAGAGTTTTTCGCTTGAGCTGTTGCGAAGGCTTTTTGGGGACCGAACCCCTTCCATTTTTCCTGGAACACGCGGGCTCCACAGCGTTCGGCGATTTCTACCGTGCGATCCGTCGAAAAGCTGTCGACCACGACAATATCGTCGGCAAAGGGAACGGAGCGAATGCAGCGCTCGATATGCGCCTCTTCATTTAAGGTAATGATCACTAGAGATATGGGAAGTTTCGTCACTTCTTAAAGGTCTCTTTGGATCAAGGTCTTGTCAAACGATTCGCGAATGGCTACCATTTTTAGATCGGATGTTTTGAAAGGCTTTAATTTCATGAAATTTGCTAAATACTTCGTTTTAGGTCTGTTTTTAAGTTCCTCGGCGCATGCCTACTTGAGCATCGCTGAATCCGGAGAATTGCTGGCTCCAGGAAAATATCAAGTGGGAGTTGAACCTCAACTTCTAACGAACAAAGGTAACGGAGCAAACTTCAACGTCTTCTTCGACACCGCTATCAATGAATCCATGAGCGGTCGTATTTCGATGGGTGCAGGCGCTGTGGACTTCAATGCGTTTGCAAGTGCAAAGTGGATCCCGATTCCTGACGTCGACAATCAACCCGCAATGGGACTTCGTTTCGGTGCAGGTATCGCCAGAGATGAAGACGAAAACTTAATTCAACTGCAATTAGCACCGATGTTGAGCAAAAAGTTTGATACTGAGTACGGAATGTCTGTTCCCTACTTCTCTATCCCTTTCACGTTCCTTAACACAAAAGAAGAAAACTACGTAGCGTCCAACTTGGCAATCGGCACAGAATTTCATTACGTCGATTGGAATCAAGTGACTTTAGGGGCGGAGTTAGGCCTAGAGTTGAATAAGTCTTATTCTTACATCTCGATTTTTGCTACATTCCCATTTGAGAGCCACAAAGGATTCGGTAAATAAATATGTTGTCTTGGTTATTTAGGGATGAAGCTGGAACAGCCGCAGATTTGTACGTCGACCTCGGCACCGCGAACACTTTGATCGCAGGTCGTGGCAAAGGCATCATTTTAAATGAGCCTTCTTTGATCGCGTACCAACAAACAAGTCCTGGCAAAAAAAGAGTGATCGCGGTTGGAACAGATGCCAAAGAAAAATTGGCGAATAATCCTGGCAGCATCTTTCCGCAAAAGCCGATTCGTGATGGCGTGATTGCGGACTTTGAAACAACAGAAGTGATGCTTAGACACTTTCTTTCTGCTCCGGGAGTAAAATCTGCATTTTCTCGCCCAAGAGTAGTCGTGTCTTTGCCTTACGGAGTGACGGAAGTAGAAAAAAAAGCGGTCATTCAATCTTGTAAAGCGGCCGGCGCAAAAGAAGTTTTCTTGATTGATGAGCCAATGGCCGCAGCGATTGGTTCAGGTCTTAATATCAAGTCTGCTGAAGGTAATATGATTATTGATATCGGTGGTGGCACAACGGAAGTTGCAGTTATTGCCCTTGCGGATATCGTTTACTGTGAAGCCGCTCGCGTGGGTGGTCATAAAATTGACGACTCGATCATTGATTACTTCCGCAAATACAAAAAGCTTATTATTTCTGAAACGACGGCGGAATATTTGAAAGTCTCTATCGGTACAGCGGTTCCGAAGAAAGACATCAAGTCAGCGACAATCACAGGTCGTGATGCTGATACAGGAATGAATAAAACAGTGGAAGTCAGCTCTGAAGACGTAGGACTTGCAATGAATAACTCTGTTCAAGAAGTTATCAACGCAATTCACCGCGCTTTAGAACACACCCCGCCTGAGCTTGTTTCTGACATTATCGAAAGAGGTGTTGTTCTGGCTGGCGGTGGCGCCTTGATTCGCGATTTCGATTTGCGCATTCAAAACGAAGTGCGTTTACCGGTCAGAATTGCAGAGAGCCCTCTGACAGCCATCGCCCGCGGAGGCGAAGCTGTCTTGAGTGACCCTGAGCTTTTAGACAAGATTCAACTGGAAGTTTAAACTGGAACAGGGGTCGCTTTCGGCCCCTTTTTCATATCTTCACGCAGAAGCTGTAAGAGCTGTGCAGAGACCACACCTTGCTTCCCCGTCCCGATTTTCTTTCCTTCATATTCTGTGACCGGCAAAACATCTAATGTCGTTCCAATCATCATCACTTCCTGCGCTTCGTAAAGATCCATCTCGGTCAAATCTTTTTCCTGAATACCCGTTAAGGCACCCGCAGCTAAAAGGGATTCTGCGAGTTCAAAACTGCGCATCATGGTTGTGCCTTTTAAGATCTGACGAAGTTTTGGGCGAACCAAGGTGCGATTCTTATCAATCATCACAATGTTTTCAGTCGAGCTTTCCGTCAAATACCCTTGAGGATCTACGCCAATCGTAAAATCAAGTTTGCGATCGACACTTTCTTTTTTCATCAAAACATTTTGCAAGTAGTTGCAAGTTTTAATCGTCGCAAACCAAGGGTCTTTTGGTGGAATCTGACTGCGCCCCACCCTCACACCATTGATGTATCTTTCTTCAGAATACGGAGTATAAGCCGTCACGACTAAATACATTTGCGACGCCAAACACTCATAAGGATTTGTTGTAAAACCACCCGGACCACGCGAGATATAAAGACGCAAGACAGCGTTTTTTGTACTCGCCACTTGAACAGTTCTAAAAATCACTTCACGCATTTCATCAAGAGGCATCGGAAGTTTTAAACCGATTTTACCCGCGGAAAGCTCTAAACGCTCTAAGTGCTCTTGCAGAAGAAAGGCTTTGCCATCAACGACCTTGATTGCTTCAAACACCCCATCCCCACGATGCACCAAATGATCGTCGATAGGGACTGTCATCAACCCCGGCTCTTTCGTAATACCGCCCAACCAAGTGCTGTACATGGCTAAGTAAGTTTTTTGTGCGGCGTAAGCACGCTCTTGAAGTTTGGATTGAATTTCAGAGGGGGAAAGAACTGCAACGGACATGATAGTCTCCTCAGCAAACATTCTGACAGCTCCTTTTTTAAGGGTAAAAGTTTTTTTGTTTTTAAATTGACGTCTCTCGATGGAGGTCCTGAGAATAAGGAAAGCATGACGGAGGACAAAATGCTAAAAGCTTTCATCACGGGTGTCATTTTACTTACTATGACAGGCTGCTCTTCATTGATGCGCCGATCCCCACAGCAAGATACAAAAGTCGTACTTAAGGACCAACAAGGCGGACAAAAAGAAGCTCCCGCTGAAGCCACTTCAAGTGATCCTAAAGAGATCACGAAAGTAAGCCCGAACGATCAAGAAATGGAAGCGGCGCAAGCTCAAGCGGAAGAGATGAAAGATGCTGTGGCAGCTGCGGCTCAACATATCTCTACAAATCATGGCAAAGAACCGACGGCGCGTGCAGCCGGCCCGGTCGCTGCTGAAAAATCTTTGGGTTGGCTTAAAAATGGAAACACTCGCTTCATTAAAGGCAAATTCCGTGCTGACGGTGCTTCAGCAAAAGACCGCTTGCGTTTGGTCGCGGGTCAAAAACCTCATGCCGTAGTTCTTACTTGCAGCGATTCTCGCGTTCCGCCAGAAGTTATTTTTGACCAAAAATTAGGCGAGATCTTCGTGATCCGCACCGTGGACCTTTCTGCTGCTCCAGATGTCGTTGCGAGCACGGAATACGCTGTGGGCGAATTGGGTTCAAACCTTGTCGTTGTGATGGGACATGAGTCTTGCGGTACCGGCAGAACTTCCAGCGGATTGCAGTCTGTGACTCAAGAACTTGCTGAACGCTCTGCACTTCTGCGTGACGGCATTGCGTCGGGTGAGGTAAAAGTTGTTCAGGCCATTTACCACCTTGATTCTGGAATCGTGGACTGGCGCTAATTCTTGAAAGGCATTCGATGAACCAAAACCGTAAAATCCTCATAACTTGTGCTCTTCCCTACGCCAACGGCTACATCCACTTAGGTCACTTGGTGGAGTATCTTCAAGCCGATTTCTGGGCACGCTTTCAAGAAATGCGTGGCAATCAGTGTGTTTACATCTGCGCTGATGACACTCACGGAACTCCGATCATGGTGAAAGCGCGCGAGCTAGGCATCACTCCGGAAGCTCTGATTGCAAAAAGTTATGACGAACACACGAAAGACTTCGCGGATTTCCAAGTGAAGTTTTCTTTGTACGGTTCAACGAACTCTGTCGAGAATAAAAATCTTTGTGAATACTTCTATCACAAAATGGTAGAAGGCGGTCACACTCGCAAGCAATTGATCCAGCAGCTTTATTGCAACCACGACAAAATGTTCCTTCCCGATCGTTTCGTGAAGGGCACGTGTCCTAAGTGCGGCGCTAAAGAACAGTATGGCGATTCTTGTGACGTGTGCGGCTCGACTTATTCTCCAAGTGATATGAAAGAGGTTCACTGCTCTCTTTGCGGGACGACTCCGGTTCTTAAAGACAGTGAAAGTATTTTCTTTAAATTGAATGACTTCAAAAAATATCTTGAAGAGTGGATTCCAAAACATTGTTCTCCAGAAATTTCTAAAAAGATGCTGGAGTGGTTTAATGAGGATCTTCTAGATTTAGATATCTCTCGTGATGAGCCTTACTTCGGCTTTGCGATTCCGGGTACAGATAATAAAAAATTCTTCTATGTGTGGGTTGATGCTCCGATGGGCTATATGTCCACGACAGAGCAATGGGCAAAGAAAAACAATATGTCTTTAAAAGACGTATGGGATGATCCAAGCCGTGAAGTATATCACTTCATCGGCAAAGACATCGCTCGCTTCCACACGATCTTCTGGCCGGCGTTCTTAAAGTCTGCAGGCTTTAGGTCTCCGGATCAGGTTTTTGTTCACGGTCACTTGATGGTGAATGGCGAAAAGATGTCTAAATCTAAAGGCACCTTTATTGCCGCTCGCACTTACTTGAATCATTTAAATCCGGAATATCTTCGCTATTACTATTCAACTAAATTAAACAGTTCAGTTGATGACATCGACTTGAATCTAGAAGAGTTCGTCAATCGCGTGAATTCAGAGCTTGTGGGTAAAATCACAAACTTGGGTTCTCGCGGTGGCCAGATGTTGAAAAAGAAGATGGACGGCGTGATGAGCACTCCAGATACAGAGGGTGCTAACTTAATCGCTCATGCGCAGAAAAAAGCCGATACGATTGCGGCTCATTACGAAGCTCGTGATTTTGCGAAAGCTTTAAATGAAATCCGTTCTTTAGCGGATGATGCGAATAAGTATTTCGACGAAAAAGCTCCATGGAAAACTTTGGATGCTAATCCTGTTGAAACAAAACAAGTCATCACAACGACTTTGAACGTGTTCCGCCTTCTTGCGATTTACCTAAAACCGGTTCTTCCGTACTACACGGAAAAAGTGGAAAAGCTTTTGGGCGAAATAAACTACAAGTGGTCTGACATCAATACCGTTCTTACGAATCGTCCTATCGCGGACTATGAGCACTTAGCGACTCGCGTGGAAGCTGACAAAGTCAAAGCCATGGTCGAAGAAAGTCGTAAGATCAACGAAGAAATTCAAGCGGCGAAGAAGGCGACTTCGACGGCTCCGAAGGCGGCTCCGGCTGCTGCTAAAACGGAAGACCGTAATGGCGACCGCCCTGCTGAAATTGAATTTGCTGATTTTGAAAAAGTGGATTTGCGCATTGGTCAAGTGATCGAAGCCGAAGAGATCAAAGAAGCCGACAAACTTCTTCGTTTGAAGGTGGATATTGGTGATGGCCAAGTTCGTCAGATCATCGCGGGTATTAAGTCCGCTTATAAACCTGAACAACTTCTAGGTCGCAAGATTCTAGTTTGCGTGAACTTAAAACCACGCAAAATGAAGTTCGGTATGTCTGAAGGCATGGTGCTTGCGGCAGGAAGTGGTGGCAGTGACTTATTCGTCCTAGCTGCTGACGACGGCGCGCAAGTCGGCCAACGAGTTAAATAATGGCACTTTCCGCTCAAGATAAAAAATCCCTCGAAGAAATCCATCGACTGTTTCTAGCGTTGGAAAAATCCTCGGGGGATTTTTCTTTTGATCCTTCGTCTTTAGCGGAATTAAAAAATAAAATTTCGGAACTCAAGTTTTCGGAAAATCCCAATGTTTCTCGCCTAGCGGATCTACAAAAGCATCTAGTGGATGGAATGACTTTAAAGCATTTCGTTTCTTACATTATTCCTTTTGAACGCCTTCTGCATAAGAATTTACAAGACGATGATTTCTTAGTCCTTGAAAACGACAAGTCGGAAAGTACGTCGGAACCTCTCCCCTTGGTTTTTGTTTTGGATAATATTCGATCCGCTTTTAACGTCGGTTCTATCTTTAGAACGGCGGAATGCTTAGGGGCTCAAAAAATTTATCTTTGCGGTTACACGCCCAACCCCACGCAGTGGAAGGTCGAAAAGACCGCGATGGGCACGCAAGAATATCTAGCCTGGGAAGAGTCACCAAAGCTTTTAGAATGCCTTGAAGAACTTAAAGATGAAGGCTATCGCATCGTCGCTTTAGAAACGGCAGCCAGTGCTGTAGATCTTTTTGAAAGCTTTGAACTTGAACCTACAGCTTTTGTTGTAGGGAACGAACGCTTTGGGCTTGATCCAGAAATTTTAAAAGTTATCGATGAAGTTCGCATCATTCCTTTACGCGGAAGAAAAAATTCCCTGAACGTCGGAGTAACGGCAGCTATTGCTGGCTTTGAATGGATGAGGCAATGGCGCAACAAATAAGCATCACTCCCATTGGCGTCTTTCACAGTTCGCAAAAAGAGCCCTACGAAGCTGGAAGACAGACAGATGAATTCCACTCAGAAGGCGTCATCGAACTTTCTGCTGGTGAAAACTTTGAACAAGCCCTGATCGGCCTTGAAGGCTGCTCCCATATTTGGGTGATCTTTCATTTTCATCACAATAATCATTGGAACCCGATGGTTCTTCCACCGCGAGGAAGAACGACTAAGATCGGTGTCTTTGCCACTCGCTCCCCTTACCGCCCGAACGGCATCGGCATGAGCTGTGTAAAAATCAAACGTATTGAGAAATTAAAAATTTACGTTGAAGCAGCAGATATCTTAGATGGCACACCAGTTTTAGATATTAAACCTTACGTCGCTTATGCAGATTCATTTCCTGGCGTTGAACCCGCGTGGCTAGCTGATGCTAGTAAATACACAGTTTCGTTCACTGGCGAGGCTTTAGAGCAGCTAGAATGGCTTGATAACGCCGGCGTTGAACAACTTCGCGGCTTCATCTTACATCAACTGGAGTTTGAACCCACCAACTCAAAGAAAAAGCGCGTGAAAGCTTTTGAAGATCACTTTGTCATCGCCTATCGCACGTGGCGTGCGGCTTTTACGGTTCAGGAACACACTGTGGAAGTCTATAAGATTTTTTCTGGTTATAGCGAAAGTGACCTCGCGGCGAGCGAAGACACTTATCACGATAAATCCATTCACAAAGAATTTAAGAAGCTTTTTCCGTCTGCTCGTCCGTAACCGCCGCTGTTTGACCGAAGACTTGGTTTTTCAAAAGTAAATAAAGAGGCAAGAAACCCAAACCTCTGCTGACTGAACCTAAGATAAAGACCGCATAGTAGCTTGTTACTTTTTCTCCTAAGAACCAAAGGACTTTACCACCCATATAAGTTCCCAGAATGATCGCGACCGAGTTTAAAAGATTGTAAACTGTGAGTACCGGAACTTTTTCTTCCTGCTTTAAGTCTTTAAAGAAGATCAAAGAAAGACCAACTTCCACAAAAGCCCACGCAAAACCACTGATCAGTTGAAGGAAGTAAATAAAGCCTGCTCCACTACTAAGGGCCCACATCGCAGGCAATGGGACAATGGCACCGGCCCCAAATAGTAATAGATTAAATCCTGAAGTTTTACCTCTGAATTTTTCAATGGCACTTAAAGCGACAATCTTACCAACAAACAAAAGAGCAATCGCTATCATATACTGGCCATAGTCCATCTTCACTTGCGCCAGCATATAAGGTGTTACGAAGGGAGATGAAACAAAAACCGCCGCTTGAAACGGAACGAGATAAAAGAAAAACTGTCTTTTCTGCGTGTTTGCCCAGAAAACATTCCAAGAAGCGCGAAACCCTAAGCGGGGTTCACTTCTCCACTCGGGATCAAACCACTGCGAAGAAAGAATCGCTGATGACATCAAACGACAAGTCGCCGCGAATAAAAATAATAATGTGAAGACGGAAGAGAAGGGCCCTAACTCTACTTTGTAGTTCAGAGCTAAACCGCCCCCGATAAGACCTACCAAGATTCCAAGCTGAGAAATGCGAGCGCGTTTGGCGAAGAAAGCATTTCCTTCATCGACTTGCACTAAGCGCCCCATCCAGTAGTTCCAAGCAAGACCAGAAGAAAAACCCGATCCCCAATAAAGTGTCAGAATAATGAAAAGCGTCCAGAAGTTTGGAGCGCGCGTCGCTGAAAAATAAATCAATGGAATGAACGTCAACGCCTGCATCACGCTGGATGCAACAACCCAGTGCTTATGCGATTGCACTCTTTGCAGACCGCGTGGAGTGATCAGTTGTAAAATGGCTCCGCTGACAATGGGAAGACTGGCAAGAATACCGGCGAAGACTTCGCCCATGCCGATAGATAGTGAATACGCCGGTAAATAGGTTTCACCGGCTCCAACCATGAGAGAACAAAGGAAAGCATCAATCAAACTTAGCCGAAGACTTTTTTCTCTCATGAAGACTTACTAAATTCCTTATTTACGTTTTTTACGCATTTCTTTTGCTGATGCGATTTCTTCTTTGCAGGCAGCAGAAAGTTTATCTTTATGTTCTTTCATGCACTTTAAGATGCGCCCTTTTCCAGGCTTCACATCTCCACAGTACTTTTCAGCTTCTTCGTGACAGGCTTCTTTCATATCTGCCAATTTTTCTCTGGCACTTTCAAGATGCGCTTTACACTCTGCTGACACCTTCTCTTTATTTTCATGAAGACATTTTGCGATTCTTCCACCGCCGGGCTCTACTCCCGCACACAGAGACTCGCGATCTTTATCGCAAGCTCCGCCACCATTTTGATGAGCTTGAGCAAACGACGTCATTCCCAGAACCATCACACATACCGCAACGTACTTATTCATGCTGACTCCTTTAGAATCAGATTGTAGCAGCAGCTTTTCCGCGCGCACAAAGGGATTGAGGTCCTATGGTCCTTTGTTATGACGTCTGAATTTAGCTAGACCTTCGTTAGTTGATCGTAAAGTGAACGGCTCCCATGGTTAAAGTTGCGAAGAAGGATGCAACTATAAGACACCACAAGTAGCTTAAAAGGATAAAAACACCGTCTTTTTCCATGTGACCAATAGCGCACAGAATGATTCCGACGACCGGGACGGTGTTTGAAAATGGAATTGGAAGTGGCAGTGACAGAAGCAAAGAGTTCGTCACAAATACCAAAAGATTGATGGATCTAAAAAACCAATGATCGTGCAAAAAGACTAGACGTTGCTTTACGATCTTTACCGCATAACCCCAGATTTTCTCCGCCACCTCGGAAACCTTCAGAAGAACGTCGGCCGAGACCTTTAAGTTTTCAAAGCGCTCAGGCAACCAAGGTGGTTTGTTGCGATAAAGAAAAATCGCAACTACCGCAATCAGAAAACCCAGTGGAGTTGATAGACCCGGGATGGGAATCGGTTGAAGAAAAGGAAGGCTCAGAAAAAGCATGAGCATCGCATGCCCCTCTTCTCCCAATAATTGAAAGATCCGGCGCAACGTTAAGTCACCCTTAGCTGCTTCTGCCTGCAAAAGATCCATGGCAGTAATAAAACGGCTTTTCAAACTTGCTTTCCCACCCGTCCGATTTTATCAATATGCTTTCAGTTTTAGCCGCCTTTGCGGCTTCGTTTATTTTAAAGGACTTGGTATGGATTGGAAGATTTTTGCGAGCACTTTTATCACTATTTTTCTGGCCGAAATGGGTGACAAAACGCAGTTTGCGGCTTTGGCTGCTTCTTCACAGACCAAATCCACAATGACGGTCATGATTGCCGTTGTGCTTGCTTTGGGCCTTGCGGGAATTTTAGGCGTGATTTTTGGTAAATTCCTGGGGACTTTATTAAGCCCCCAAATCATGAAATACGTTTCTGGAACTTTATTTATTCTTGTCGGTATTTGGGTTCTGACAGCTAAAGGATAACTTTAAGCCTAATGACAGTAATCTTCGCGGGACTCATTCACACCCTTGAACCCGCGATAGAGATAGAAATCCCCAGTGTTTCCCATCAAAAATGTGGAGTTGAAATTCTGTCCATAGATCAAACGCATATATGGACGACCCCGTGTCGTGTAAGCGATTTTCGCCGTCCCTAACCCCTTCAGATGAATCTCTTTATTCTTGTGATCAAGCGTGTAAGTGGAATCGAAGTTCTTTTCAAAAAGCTGAGTGTTAAAATCAAATTCTCGGTATCGCGCTGTAAACGTTTTGTTTTTCTTTAGAAAAACTTCGGTCTGCGCCACTCGCACTTGTGCAGGGTCTGTCCAAAGCTGTGTTCCTGCCCCGATAAGAACAGGAAAGCTGATGCCCTCTTCGCAAGTACCTAAAGTTTTATAATAGAAGGATTCAGGGATCCAAGAATCCGTCGCAGAAATCGACGAAGTCAGTTCTCCACAAGAAGATAGAAATAGAGCAAAAAGAATTAACGGAAGTGCCGGACGAAGAAAGCTCATACCCTTTTATAAATATATGAGAATTTCTTGTCATTCTTTGAACGACGAAATTAGAGGTTCGTCGAGTGTGGACGCAGAAATAAAAAACCCCAGGTCTAGGAGACTTGGGGTTTTTAGTTCCGGAAGCTGCTTCAGTTTCGGGCGCGCGAGGCGCCCTTCACTCTGCGGCCTGCCGCTGGTGCTGCTTCAGCTTACGCGCCTGAAGGCGCTTCAGCTCTGCCGGCTGCCGCCGCTTAGCCGCCGATTGTTGCGATCAATTGAGCGATCAACAATGAAACGACAGACATAACTTTGATCAAGATAGCGATACCAGGACCAGAAGTGTCTTTGAACGGGTCACCGACAGTGTCACCAACAACCGCTGCTTTGTGAGCATCGGAACCTTTTGGATGACCTGGCAATCCACCTTTTTCGATGAATTTCTTAGCGTTGTCCCATGCTCCACCAGCGTTTGCCATGTAAAGAGACATTGTCGCACCTACAGCCAAACCACCTGCAAGAAGACCTGCAAGAGCTTGAGGGCCTAAGATGAAACCAACAAGAACTGGCGCAAGAACCGCGATCATACCTGGCAAGATCATTTCAAACAAAGCGGCTTGAGTCGCGATGTCTACGATCTTAGCTGGTTGTGGTTCTGCTTTACCTTCACGAAGGCCTGGGATTTCTTTAAATTGACGAGCAATTTCTTTTACGATTTTTTGCGCAGCCTTACCTACCGCAGTCATAGTTGTAGAACCAACTAGGAATGGAAGAATAGAACCAAGCAAGATACCGATCAAAACTCCCGAAGAAGTTAGATCCAAAGACATCTTCGCAAGACCTGCTTTTTCACGCACATGGTTTACTTCCATGTTGAATGCAGAGAATAGAGCAAGAACTGTCAAGATCGCAGAACCGATCGCAAAACCCTTACCGATAGCTGCTGTTGTGTTACCAACGGCATCTAGTTCGTCAGTGATGTCGCGAACGTTTTTACCAAGACCTGACATTTCAGAGATACCACCGGCATTATCCGCGATAGGACCGTAAGCATCCACAGTCATAACAACTGCTGTACCTGCCAACATACCTACTGCAGAAAGAGCGATACCATAAAGACCCAAAGCTTGGTCTGCAACGTAAGCCGCGATAACAACGATCAACATTGGGATCGCTGTAGATTCCATACCTACTGCAAGACCACGGATTACACCAGTACCCGCACCAGTCAAAGCTGCTTCAGCAACTAGACGGATTGGACGAGCCGCTGTGTAGTACTCAGTGATAAGACCGATCAAGGCACCACCGAATGCACCCGCAGCCAAAGCTACAGTTACAGATTGGCTGATACCGAACATTGGCATCAAGATATACGATGCGATTGTCAAAAGGATTGGTGGAACAATCAAAGCGTTACGAAGAACTGTTGCAGGCTTGCCGTGTTTGAAAGCGCGCGCTGCAAAGATCACGATGATTGAAATCACAAGACCCAAAGTTGAAAGAAGAAGAGGCAAAGCCACGCCTGTGATACGAACAGTTTCAGCTTCCGCAGAAGGCATCAACGTCGTCAAAGCGTCTGCAGGGATTGTCAAAGCAATCGCCATTGCAGAAACGATAGCCGCAACCATCGACTCATAGATATCCGCGCCCATACCAGCAACGTCACCTACGTTGTCACCCACGTTATCAGCGATAACGCCTGGGTTGCGAGGATCGTCTTCAGGAATGTTCTCAACAACTTTACCCGCGATATCCGCACCCACGTCAGCGGCTTTAGTATAGATACCACCACCGATACGAGCGAAAAGAGCGATTGAAGAAGCGCCCACCGCGAAAGAGTGAAGAATTGTTCCCAATGTCTCTTGTCCTTGGAAAATCCAGTAAAGAACACCAAGACCGATAAGACCAAGACCTGCAACAGAAAGACCCATCACCGCGCCACCATCAAGTGCCACTAGAAGAGCTGCGGCTTTAGAGCCACCTGCTGCTGCTTGAGAAGTACGAACGTTTGCATAAGTCGCAGCTTTCATACCGAAGAAGCCTGCAAGCAAAGACAAGAAAGCACCAAGAACAAAAGATCCTGCTGCGATTCCGCCCAATGCAAAAGCAAGAGCTGCGCCCACGACGATCGCGTAGACGAAAAGAACTTTGTACTCACGAACCAAGAAAGCCATTGAGCCTTCACGAACGTAAGTCGCGATGCGATTCATAGTTTCATTGCCTGCAGGCTGTGCCTTCACGCGAAGGTAAAGAGCCAAAGCAACGAACAAACCAACAACCCCAGCAATAGCCGGAGAAATCAGTAAAGATTCACTAAACATTGTTGCACTCCGTGTTTGATTTCTCGTTTAAATTACGAAGACTTAGAGGTACCTGAGTTCATTGCAATTAGTCAATGGAGAGTACACCGTACTTCTATAAGAAGTGCGGTGCATTATAAGAGATTTGGAGCGATGAAAGCGAAGAAGAATCCGGTAAGAAAAACCACCAGAGAAAGAATATAGACGCGGATTGAGAATTTTCTGCCTGAAATACAGGCATCTCGAAGCTTCGGATCGAGCGGACACGGGGCGTTGCGGTTCTTCCAAATCCAAAAACCATTCAATGCGAGCATGGCTCCAGCAAAAATAAAAACTTCGAGTTTATTTTCGGAAACCCAAATCAACCCTGGAACTTCAGAAGCCAAGCCCGCAAGCACAGCCCCTAAACCTAAGCTCACTAAAAGAGCCGGAAGCGCGCAACAGATCAAAGTCCCCGCGGATCCAAAAAGCGTCAGGAAAGTGAAAAACTTATTTGCTGAAAGAGACTTCATAACCCGCCTCTTTTAAAAGAGTCGAAATTTTATCGTGAGATAGTTTTTGTCCGTCTTTGTATGTCAGCTTTACGAATTTATTTTCAAGACTCACCTGCACGTCGGCGACTTCAGGCTGTTCTTTGAATTTTTTAGTAATACCTTGAGCACAGAAAGAACACACCATTCCCTTCACACCCACAGTTTCAACTTCGCCGG